>JALOMS010000733.1 GCA_025455345.1 Thermoflexibacter sp.
TTAAACAACTTTTAGCCTATTCTTTCTCACACAATATTGAAACAAGAAATAAGTATGAACATAGATAAAATATTTAAAAATAAACTTTCAAATCACCAAATCCAACCTTCTGGAGAGGTTTGGAATAGATTGGAAGAGGCGATGTATGGTAAGCAAATCAAGCGCAGAAATTTGGTGGCTTATTGGAAAGTAGCGGCGGCAGTAGTATTGCTTTTGTCTGCATCTTATTTTTATTTCCAAGAAGATAAAAATCAAGCCATAGATAATCATATTGCTAAGATACAAACTACTCCTACTAAGGAAGATGGTAAGGTAGATTTTTCTACAAATTCGCTCAGTCAACCAGCGCAAATACCAACAAAATTGGCAGAAAAAGAAGCCATAACAGGCAAAATAATTAAAAAATCACATCAAATAAGCAAAGAAAGCCCTCACAAAGAGGATATTAGCAAGCAAGAAGAGCCTATGATGGTAATACAACAAAAAAATGTAATAGATACATCAGAACCTCTACCTACCATAGAAACAGAACAGACACTTGCCAATCAAGAAACCGCAATTGCTCATTTGGAAAATCAGAATACGGAAGAAAGTTTCTCTATTGTTGTAAAAATAGAAGAAGAAACCTCAGAAGAACAAGACAAAGACACTCCCAAAGAGAAAAAATCTTGGATAAGAAAGATGGTCAGTAATATGAAAAAAAATAGGGAAAAAGAGAAGGTAGAAAGCGCAGAGGGAAAGCCCGAAAAAGCAAAAATTAGCATCTTTGGTATCAATACAGACAAAATTTTCGCAAAAAAACAACATCAGAGCGAAAAACAGGCGGGAGAATAAGAGAGAAAATCCTCTTATTTTATCAAAATCTAAGGAATAAGTTAGCACTTTTATCACCGATTTTAGGATACGGTAGGTTATCCTATTTTCTAAAAAAATACAAACCAATTTAATGATATGAACAAGTTTTTAGTTAGTCTTTTTAGTTTAATGCTGTTTTTAGTTATAAGTAGCGCAAGTTTAGCCAATCATGCACAAAATTTGGGAGAACAGGACAGCATGGTGATTCAGTTTGGGAGGAGTAAAGTAGTCATTTATTTAGCCAATAAAGATGACAAAGCCAAACTTCAAGAAATGTACGATAAAGGAATCCTGAAAGATGTATTCAAATATTTGGACGCTCCTCAATTTGCAGATACAGCAATGGTCAAAGATAATAATGGAGAATACCGCATCATCAAAAAAGGTGGACTTTCTATCATTTATTTTGACAAAATCAAAGACATAGATAGGAATACACGTGTAGATATGGACTGGAGCAAAAACCTGAATAATGACAGGGATAGAGATGACGATAATGATGATGATGATGATGACAATGATAGAGTAAAGCGCAATAGATACAGAATGCACAACAGTCATGAGTTTGGATTGGATTTAGGTTTGAACTCCTTTATACCCAAAGAGGGTTCTCTATCAGGCACCTTGTACGAACTCAACCCTACACGTTCTAACTATGTGGCATTGAACTACTTTAATGTATTCAATTTAAGCAGATACGCTCGTTTCAAAGTAGGTGTTGAAGTTTCTTGGTACAATTTTATGTTTGACAAAGACATACGACTATCTACACAGACCAATGCCTTAGATTTATCACTTGACCCAAATGGATTAAGAAAATCCAAATTAGGTGTTACATACCTGAATCTGCCTGTGTTATTCGAGGTAGGAAGGCGTTACTGGGGTATGCGTTTTGGAGTAGGGGGGTATGTGGGTTATCGTGTGAAAAGCTGGACAAAAGCTGTAACACTAAATGGAGATAAACAGAAAGACAATGACAGCTATCATCTTAACAATTTCCGTTATGGAGTAACAGGGCAAATCGGTTTTAGATGGATAAAACTATTTGTAAATTATGACCTGAATCCTCTATTTATAAAAGATAAAGCACCAGAAGTCAATACTTTAAGCATTGGATTTAGGTTTGGTGATGGCTATTAGTAAGCAATTAAGTACAAGAATGAGTTCAAATAATTTTGCCCATTTATGTTTACCAATTCATCAATATTGCAATTAAATTTGGCATAGTTTTGTTGAAACAATCAAAAATTTAATCTTGTACCCAAATGAAAAAATTAGCCATATCCTATATATTATTTTTTATATTTTCTCTTGCTCAAGCCCAAGAAAAGGTGAAGGTTACTACTCATTTTGATAGTGTAGATACTGCTATCAAAGAAGAATATTATGTTTTGGCTGACAATAAGGAAATCATAGATGGGGAATATAAAAGCTACTATAAAAGCGGGAAACTCAAAACACAAGGCAAATTTGATAAAGGAAACATGGTGGGCAAATACATCAAATATTACGAATCTGGTGCATTAGAAACAGAAGGCATTTTTATAGAAGGCAAACGACAAGGCAAGTTTATCGAATACTATGAAAATGGGAAGAAAAAAATAGAATATACATTCAAAGATGATAAGAAAGAGGGGGAAGTCTTAGCTTTTGATTTGGGTGGGCGTATTGTTCAGCAAGGTTTTTACCGCAATGATATGTTACAAGATTCTTTTTTTACCTATCTCGAAGAAGGAAAAATCAAAGCTGTGGCGGTATTCAAAGACGATAAACTCAATGGAGTGGTCAAAGAATATTATCCTAATGGGAAT
>JALOMS010000734.1 GCA_025455345.1 Thermoflexibacter sp.
TCTTCAATGATTTTTCACCAGAGTCGCAAGATAAATTTGCCATAGTCTTGCTTAAACACAAAAAGCAAGTGCTTACGTTAATCACGGAAGGAAAAATAAAAGAAGCTATTGAGGTTTGCAGTTATGAATGGGCCAGTCTTCCGCCTCCTCGGTATGGTCAGCCTACGGTAACACTTGATGAGGCATTAGAAAATTATGAAAAATATTTAAGCCTTGAACTTAAAGGAAACTCTCCCCTCAAATTAAAACCTGGATTCCTAAAAGATTTTGAAAAACAGTAAACATAAAATATCTTAAATCATCTCATAATGAATCACTTCAATAGACCATTTAAACAATTTGTAAGGCTTCATTTTTCAAGTCTAACTTTGACCTTTCTTCTTTTGATTAATTTTGTTCCCTTTTCATGCCAAGGGCAAAATCGAAACGTTAAACGCTCTTTTTCAGAAATTTCATCAGATTCTCTTTCGAGTATAATCTCTGGAAAATGGCAAATATCCTGTGAAAATTTTTCTGGTTCTATGTATATTTTTGATTTAGATAGTATCGAGATTGAAGTTAATTCAAATCAAATTTACATATTGTGCGAATCAAAAATAAAGAAAATATCGGCTGAAGGAGTTCATTTGGGTCTGTTTTTAGTCAAACCTACTGACTTGGGAAGTGGTGGCATGCAACTGAATTGGGGACATTTTGAAAAAAACACTGAAATAGCCGAAGTTATAATCCATAATAGAAAGAGCATTGAATTAAATTGGAAAGGATTTTATAATCAAAAAAATGCTAAAAGAGAGTGGGGAACTCAGACAGACTGGCAGCAAAGTTCATCTGTATTCCCTATTTGCCTTCAAAAATGCCCTTAAATTAACATTTTGCTCGATAATCGCATTGGAGATGCTTGTTTTTCTAATGTCAATATTGCCTTTGTACCCGACCAAGCCACTTTAACGTTAGAACCCAAATATACCGAATCGGGAAAGGCGTTTGGCTTGGGCAACGGTGGTAATCAATACTTGACCATCAGCCTCGACCCTGCCACCTCCGACAACGATGTCAAAATATTCAAAGACTATGTCTTTAACAAAAAGCCTGCTACGTCACAGCCCACTTTCCCCATCAGAGGGAAACAATTGAAGGAAATATTCCCTAACACTGACCAAGCTCGATGCGATGAGGTGGCAGAGATTATCAACAAATACAGTGATAAATTTGATATCAATACCCCACTCAGAATGGCGCATTTCTTGGGGCAGATTGGAACAGAAACGGGTGGATTGAAAAAATTGGAAGAAGAAACATGTTATCGAAGCAAAGAAAGGATAAAAGAGATTTTTGGCTTACCAAAATATTGTGATTTATTTGAGGGATATGAATCAGATCTAACAAAATGTGATGAAGACAAACCAATGCCTTGCACTCCTCCACTTACCAAAGTAACCAGTAGTATGACCATTAAAGATAAATATGTTTGTACCCCTATTTTAATAGATTATACCTACTCATGTCGAATGGGTAATGGTCCGGCAAATACCAAAGACGGCTCTACTTTTTTAGGAAAAGGTTTTATCCATTTGACTGGAAAAGCTCAATTTGAGAATATTTCTTCACTTTGGAATGGCGATGAAGATAATGCTGGAAATTTTAAAGATTTTGCAGGTAAGGATATTGATGAAATTACTAATAACTTGGATGTAGCTATGAAAGCGAGTATGTATTATTGGAAAAAAAAGACTTTAAATTCACTTGCAGATAATGGTATAGGAGAGGAAGATATAGATAAATTAGGCGCAAAAGTCAATGGAACTATTTATCCAAGATTGCCTAATGCTTACGAAATAAGACGTGATTTAACAAAAAAATCTCACAACATTCTAACTAAATAAATTTTATGAAAAAGTTCCTTTCAATTTATGTTTATACTGCCATTGTTTCAAGTGCTTTGGGTCAAGATTTTAAAAATTCACTTTATGGCATTTGGAAGGGAGAGATTTCTTCAAGTCCTAATTCTACTCAAACTTATTATGACATAATAAAACAGCCTAACTTATTGAGCATAACTACTGATAAAGGTAGAATAGTTGCTATTGGAGAAAATTTAGTTGGGTTTGTGTCACAAAAAAAAGATACTCTCTCTATAAATAGCTTTAATCAGAATGGAACAATATTTAGTATTTGCATTAGAGAAGACTCCGCACTTTTGTGCAACTATCCCTCTTTTAATTGGATAGATTCCAGTTATTTTTATAATGGTACAGACGTATTTGACTACATTAAAGTTCAATCATTACCTATGGATCTTAGGTTACAATTATTCCGATTATCAAAACCCAAAAATCGGAACTACTTATACGACTTTCTAAGATTAGATTATAGATTCATCAAATCTAAATCAAGGATTTATAAATCACCAAATCATTCAACAAAAATGTATCTTGTCAAAGAAGATATAATCGAAGTGATTGAAAACAAAGCAGATTGGCTAAAAATCAAATATTATCCAGAGAAAAACGGAGCATGGACAGGCAAAACCATCGAAGGCTGGATAAAAAAGAGTGATGTAGAATAACACCCGTGGCGGCTGCATCGTAGCGGGCGAGTTGGTGGCAGGCACCAAGGGCATCTTGGATGCCGACGTAAAAGCCCGCACCCAAACGCTGTACGATT
>JALOMS010000735.1 GCA_025455345.1 Thermoflexibacter sp.
AACAAAATTGTTATAAAAATGAAAAATCTACAAGTCATACGCTTATTGTTCATGGTGTACTTGTTATTAAACATCAGTTGCAAAAAAACAGCAACACTCACACCAGATACTGCTAACACCAATAATAATCAATCATTTGTGCCTATTACGCTCCAAAGCAAGGCAAAGTTTCATATAGGAGCGGCAATAGACCCCACACTCCTACAAACCAATACTGCCTACAGAGAGATTATTAAAACGGAGTACAATAGCATTACAGTAGAAAACATGATGAAAATGGGAAGCATACAGCCCAATCGAGGACAGTTCAGTTATGATAAAGCAAATATCATTGTAGATTATGCCTTACAAAACCGCAAACGTGTACATGGACACACTTTGGTATGGCATGAATCTGTGCCTGACTGGGTTAAAAATTTTCAAGGAGATTCTTTAGCATGGGAAAATTTGTTTAAAACACATATACAAACTCTTGTTAGCTATTACAAGGGGAAAGTAACCGCTTGGGACGTAGTAAATGAAGCTGTAAATGACAATGGAACACTAAGAGGAACTATCTGGTCAAACCAATTGGGTAAAGATTATGTGGCTCGTGCCTTCCAATATGCGCGACAAGCAGACCCCGATGTCTTGCTTTTCTACAATGAATATGGACAAGAGTATTCTACTGCAAAGCTCAATGCTGTTATCGCTATGGCTGAAGATTTCAAAAAAAGAGGAATTCCTATTGATGGACTGGGCTTACAAATGCACATCAATATAAATACCTCTGATGTAGGCATCCAAAATGCAATTAATGAATCTGCCAAAACAGGATTAAAAATTCATATTTCAGAATTAGATATTCAGTTAAATCCTGATAATCAAAATATTAGCCAGCCTACTTTGGAAATGTTAGAAAGACAAAAAATAAAATATAGAACCATAGTAAAAGCATACAATACCCTTCCCGCTAACCAAAAATATGGGATTACTACATGGAACGTAGGAGATGCGGATAGTTGGGTACGTTCCTATCTCAAACGAAATGATTTTCCTCTGCCTTTTAATATAAATTACCAAAGAAAACCAGCTTATGATGGGATATTGGAGGGCTTGGATTAATTTATTGTGAAACACGCTAAGCGTATTTTGCAATAAAAATACTGATGCGCTTAATGAAAAAAAGATGTAGTCTTGCTTAAGTAAGACTACATCTTTAGAAATTTTAAAAAATGTTATCAACACTTTTTTAAAAACTATTGATTTACTTTTTATTCATCTCGAATACTACTGCGATGGCATTTTTACCATTACTTTTAGCACTAAAATAGATTTTGTCCCCACCTGTAAATTTGACATTTTGCACTGCGGTAGTACCAAGGGCTTCTGCTATTTTTGCCTGATAGGTGCTTGCTTTACTATTACTAATACGTTCATTAAGAGCCTTATAGTCTATCTTTTCTTTGGTAAATATCACAGCCATTACATCTTTTGTGCCTACATTGTCCAATTGTAGTGAGTAGTCTTTTGGAAATAATCTTGCCCCAACTATACCCATAAATGCTGAATGTTTTTCTGTATAAGGGAATAGTACATAACTTGTCCCATTAGTTTCCTGACCAAATACATAAGTATAACATTCTACATCATTTTTGACAGCTATTTTGAATTTAGTATTTGATGGAATGACTTTCGTAGTTTCAAAAACGTTGTTTCCCTTAGATTTGAAAGGGAAATAGGTTTTGCTTTGATTTTCTAATAAGCCTATGGCACATTCAAAGTCAAATTCTTTATTTTTCTTTGGTAGGGGATACATTCCATAAGCCTCTCCATAAAAAGCATTAGTAAAATACTCAAAATCAGAATATTTCATCCAGAATACACCTTTATTTCCCCAATCTTCCCCCCAAGAATTCATAATCTCAAAGGCTCCGCCTTGGTAGTTATCATCATATCCGATGATACACATCGCATGCCCACCAAAACTATCACCTCCACCATCATCAACAATACTACCATCTAAACTTTTTTTCAGTGCCGCACGGTCTCTTTGAGTAGGAATCCACATATCTGTACCTACCACATCATAAAACGTACCTCCTACTGCCATTCCTACCACTACGGGTGCGCCCTGAGCAATGTTTTGTTTGATAGCATTGATATCTACTTTGTACTCGTCATGCTTAAGTGTCAAGCGATTAAATCCACGTAGCTTATAGCTGACTGCTTTTTGCATTTGTTGTCTATCAGGAGTTGTGTTACAAGACCTATCCGTGTAAGGGAACTCTGTCAGTGTAAGTGTTCCTTCATTGCTTAGTTTGTCCAAAGTTTGCCCAATATGCGTACCTGTACAGTTTCCTCTGGTAATCTGATTATACACAAAAGAAGGGCTAAAAGCTATTTTGTTTGGGTCTTGCCCCGTTGAGGCGGCGTGCAAGATAGTGGCGGCGGCGTATGCACTTGCCCACGCCGTACAAGAGCCTTGCCTGCCCTGACTCATTCGCTTAGGGGCATACTGCAAAAGACTCACACGCCCACTTTGCTGATTTTCAGGTAGGCTTGTTGCTAAGGGTTCGAACACCTCAGCTTTATCAAACTCAACTTTGTCCAAATTACACCCTTGGGCAAAGGTAGCCTGCGAGGTTTGACTGTTTGAATTGGAGTTTTCGCTGTTATTT
>JALOMS010000120.1 GCA_025455345.1 Thermoflexibacter sp.
TTTTTGTTAGCGTCCAAAGCGGCGCGGTACGTAGCAGTGTAGGTAGGGCGATAAATGCCGTAAGTCATATCGTCTTCCCTGCTGTATATCAGCTTGATAGGTGCTTTTACTTTTTGGGAAATCACTGCCGCCTCTACCATGTAATGCCCGTAGGCACGTCTGCCAAAGCCTCCGCCCATACGCAAGAGTTCTATGTCTATTTTTTCTTTGGGAATGCCTATGCGTGCAGAAATGGTCTGCTCTATAAATTCAGGACCTTGGATAGGTGCCGCCAAAAATGCCTTGTCCTCTATTACGTGGGCAAAGCAAGCCGTAGGTTCCATGCAGTTGTGCGCCAAAAACGGTGCGGTATAGGTGCGCTCTATGAATTGGCTTGCCTTCGCAAATGCCTCTTCTGGATTGCCGTCTTTCCTAAGCACTTCTGCCGTTTTTAGGCTTGCTTCCTTCATTTTGGCATAGTGCGTTTCCGTATTTTCTAAGCCCGCAGGAACTTTTGTTTCCTGAACCGTACCTCTTATTATTTCCTTTTCTACGGTTTCTGAAATAGGCTCCCAAGTAGCTACTAACTTCTTTTTGGCGTTCATCACTTCCCAAGTAGAGTTGCCCACAATCACGACCATTTCGTTGAAAGTTCTGGTATCAAACATGATTTTTTCATAGCCGTCATTATGCACTTTGATACTGAATACGTCTTTGATTCCTGCCATTTTATTGACCGAAGAAGCGTCAAAAGATTTGAGTTTCAAGCCAAAAGCGGGCGGGTGAACTATCATTGCGATTAACATTCCTTCCACTTTGTAGTCCATCGTGAACAAAGGTTTGCCTGTTACAATCTTTAAACCATCTACATTTTTCTGCCCTTTCCCTATCAGGTTAAAGGCTTTTACTTCTTTGAGTTTCACTTCCTTGGGAACAGGAATTTTGGCGGCGGCAGAGGCAAAAGTGCCATAACTTGCCGTTTTGCCGCTTGCCTTGTGGGAAAGCATACCTGCTTCGGTCGTGATTTCGTCCACAGGGACTTGCCACGCTTGGGCGGCGGCTTCTCGGAGCATTTGCCTTGCGGAAGCACCAGCAGTACGCAAAGCCTTCCAACCCTGCCTAATGGACTGACTGCCTCCCGTAAATTGCCGACCGTAGAGTTGGTTGTTGTGAGGTGCTTGTTCTACAATTACCTTTTTCCAATCTACGTCCAATTCCTCTGCGACTATCATGGGCATAGAGGTTCTTACATTTTGCCCAAATTCAGGATTGGGACAAAAAATGGTAACTTCCCCTTTGTCAGTGATTTTGATGTAGCTATTGAGGTCAAAAATTTCCCTCAATGCGTTTTCCCCTGCTTGCGCTTCGGCAGTTTTCATGCCCGCAAGCATACTAAACCCTAATAGGAAGCCTCCACCCGAAAGGGCAGATACTTTCAAAAAAGAGCGTCTATTATATGTGGTTTTTATTGTATTCATTGTATTATTTTTTTTCTTTTTTTTACCACTAAGGCACGGGGTGTCCCACACTTAGACACTAAGTAATTTAAAAACACATAAAATACTGATTATCAATATTTTGTATTCATTCATAATTTATAACTCATAATTATATATCTTCGTGTCTTGGTGTCTTCGTGGTTCAATGTATTATTTTACTTCGCCGCAGCTTTAATCGCTTCTTTGATACGAAGGTAAGTGGCACAGCGACAGATGTTTCCACTCATGGCATTTTCTATTTCTTCATCACTTGGCTTAGGGTTGTTTTTGAGCAAAGATACCGCACTCATAATTTGCCCTGCTTGGCAGTAGCCGCACTGCGCCACATCATGTTCCAACCAAGCCTTCTGCACAGGGTGTTCGCCCGCTTCAGACAAGCCTTCTATGGTGGTAACTTCTTGATTACCCACCGCAGAAACAGGGAGCATACAGGAACGAATTGCCGTTCCGTTCAGGTGAATGGTGCAAGCACCACACTGGGCAATGCCGCAACCGTACTTTGTACCTACCAAATCGAGGTGGTCGCGCAACACCCACAATACAGGCGTAGTAGGGTCGACCTCTACTTTCCTTGTTTTTCCATTGATTTTTAAGCTAAACTTTGCCATGGTGGTCTTATTTTTCATTAAAACGATTCAATAAAATATTATCAAAAGTACAATTTTTTTGCTATTAATAATTGCGATTTTCAAAGGATAAGTTTATAACAATGTCTATTTCTTAATCTGATGAGTGTCGCGCACACTGCTGAAAGTCAAGTCGAGTAGTTTCCAATTTTTCCCTTCTTTTTGATATACTTCGGTTACAGTAAATTCAGTCGTAACGTCATTTCCTCTCACCACTGCCACAAGCGTAATTCTGTTCCAAACAATTGCTGTTTTCTTGAAAATTTCTACTGCTGTATCATGGACTTTTGCCTCTTTGTACCAAATACTTCCTGTTTTTATAATTTCTAATTCCTCTGCTTTTTTCCAAGTGCCACTCATGTGAACAAATTTTGATTTTTCGTGGAAGAGTGGTTCAAGTTTGTCCACATTTTTATCAGCCATCCATTGCCATTTGTCTTTGGAAAGTTGGATAATCGTCTGTTCCTCTTTTGATGATTGAGCAAAGGAAAGTTGCCCAATCATGAGCAGTAAAAATAAGGCAAAAATTAATTTTTTCATGTCAAAATTTTGATTAAAGTATTTTCTTTTACACCACACAAAATTAGGTACTTCCGACACAAGTGTTGGTACATAAATTACTGCTTTTACTACCATTTTTACTGATGTTCGATTTTTTACCTTTATTTCTACAAACAATAGTTAAATTTGAACTAAGAAAACCAAAATAATCATGGAACAGACGTATAGGTTTGATAACATCAACGAATACAATGCGTTGAATAACCACCCTACCTTGCACCCTTTGGCAAGTGTGATTGACTTCTCGAAAGCCAAACCAAGAAATTGGGGGGAGGCAAGTACGGTAAAAATTAACTACGATTTTTATTGTATTTTCCTCAAAGATGTAAAATGTGGGGATTTAAAGTACGGGCGCAACTACTATGATTATCAGGAAGGGACGTTGGTATTTATTGCCCCAGGGCAGTCCGTAGGCATAGAAAATGCACAGGTAACTTACCAACCCAAGGGCTATGGATTGGTTTTTCACCCTGACCTCATACGCGGGACTGCACTTGCGAAAAGTATCCATGAATACCGCTTTTTTAGCTATTATACCAATGAAGCACTGCACCTTTCGGAGCGCGAAAGACAATTGGTATTAGATTGCTTTTCAAAAATAGAATTTGAACTCCAACAAGCCATTGACAAGCATAGCAAAAAGCTAATTGCCTCCAATATTGAGTTGTTTTTGAATTACTGCGAACGCTTTTATGACCGTCAGTTCATCACCAGAGATGACGTTCACAAGGGTATTTTAGCAAAGTTTGAAGAACTGCTCAACAGCTACTTTTTATCTGACAAACCAGAAACAATGGGTTTGCTTTCAGTTGCTTATTGCGCCGACCAACTTCATCTTTCTGCTAACTACTTTGGTGACCTAATTAAAAAGGAAACAGGGCAAGCGGCAAAAGAATACATACAAGACAAAATTATAGATGTAGCTAAAAATAAAGTATTGGGTAATGATAAAACTATCAGCGAAATCGCCTACGAACTGGGTTTTAAGTATCCCCAACACTTCTCACGCTTTTTTAAGGAACAGGTAGGCTATACGCCCAATGAGTATAGGAGTATGAATTAGGGCGAGAAGCAGGTTTATAACAAAAAGCTGAAAATTACAAAATCACTTTGCCCTGTAATACAGCTTATTAATGTTATAAACCAACCCAATACCCCACAAAAACTCTTTTCCCACAATTTCAGATTGGATTGTTTGGCTTAGATTGATAGAGAACATGATAGGAAATTGATTTTTTGAAACATTTAAAATAGTATTCCAATACATTCCAGAAAGTGCGTCTTGCTGTAAGTAATACACTTGTGGAATAAAGGTAAAATTGAATTTTTTGCCCAGTGGAATATTGGAAATTAATGCCCTCAATGCTACAAAATGCGTAAATTGGATTAAGTTTTCGGTCAGCCCATGCGAACCTAAATAATAGATTCCCAGCCCTATATTTTTATTCAGGTGATAGCTTGGCGTAGCTTCCCATGCAAAATAGCGTTGAGTAGTCATCACGTCTTTACTTGTTCCATTGGCAGTTACAGTTTCAGTTCTAAACAAAAAAGAAGGGTGCGCTCCTATACTCATAGAAAATTTTTTATTGGTAACGAGCTTGTACCTAAACCAGAAAACGAATGTCCAAGGCTTGGCATTAAGCCCAAAACGAAACATGGGGTCAAAACTAAGGCGACCTTTGCCTACTGATAAATCAAACAATGCCGCAGGGTTATTTAGAGAGAAATTAGGAATAAGCGAAATTCCATTATTGGTAGCGGTAATCTGCCCTCTAAAAAAGCTTGGTGTTTGGGTGCTGTCTATTTTTTGGGCACGGGAAAAAGGAGATAAAAATAAGAAAATACCAAGAAGCGCAACGATTTTTTTCATAATACTCGAAATTTATTTTTAAAATTGAACTTGCAAATTTCCTCTTATTTCCTTAAAAATCCCTTACCTATTTTACAGTATCTTTTACCATAATTACTGATAGAAGAAGATAAAAGTAAAATTGCCTACGAATTGGGCTTCAAATATCTCCAACATTTCTCACGTTTTTTCAAGAAGCAAGTAGCCTATACGTCTAATGAGTATAGGAACAAATTAGAAAAACATGGTGTTTTTTAATCCTAAATGCTTTCTTTATTCGTGTTATGTTTACAAAATAAAATTACAAATACTTTAAAATCAAAATGATGAAAGAAATAATATTTTCAATCGTTTTCAGCTTTCTCATCAGCGTAATGAACCTATTTGCTCAAACAATTGATTTGGAATCCAATAACCTTATAGCCAATCAAGTATTTATGTCTTTTGAAAAATTGCAAGGCAAAAAAGTAGTGAAAGTAATAAAAGATTCTATAGTAAGGGCAATAGATGAGGCGACTTTTGTACGTATCAAAGACCTTGATTTTCAAGATGGTATCATCGAGGTAAAAGTATTGAGTCGCCTATTAAAAAATGCTTCTCCAACGGCTCGTGGCTTTATTGGGGTGGCGTATAGAATCAATGCTGATAATTCCAAATTTGAGTGTATGTATATTCGTCCTACCAATGGCAGAGCTGATGACCAAGTGCGCCGCAACCATTCTATCCAGTATTTTTCCTTTCCCGATTACAAATTTGACAGGCTAAGAAAAGAAAGCCCTGAAATGTACGAATCGTATGCAGATATGAGCTTGGGCGAATGGATAACCATGAAAATTGTCGTCAAGGGCAAGCAAGCCAAATTATTTTTAAACGATAATAAACAGCCTTCTTTGATTGTAAATGACTTAAAATTAGGTGAAAATATGTCAGGAGGAATTGGTTTATTTGTAGATGTAGGAACGGAAGGCTATTTCAGAGATTTGAAAGTGGTAAAGCACCAATAAAACAGTAAATGAAATTGCTTACGAATTGGGCTTTAAATCTCCTCAATAATTCTCACGTTTTTTCAAGGAGCAATTAGCCTATACGTCCAATGAATATAGGAGTATGAATTAGGGAAGTCTGAGATGAGGCTAAAAATAATATTAAGTAAGTGTACAGATTAGATTAGTGTTGCAGAATATTCATTAAATTTTTTAAATATTTGATAATGAGGATAATACACTAAAGTATATTCTACAATAAAAATGTACACTTACTTACTATGATGGAACTATTTAAAGTAGTATTAATCAATCGTTTTGTTATCTTACTTCTTCTCTCAAAATAGGCATACTCATACAATGTGAACCGCCTCGCGCTCGCGAAAGCTCTGCTGAAGGCAACATGATGAGAGTATTTTCAATCGTTTCTGGGCTTAACTCTTTATTTTCAAACTTTTCTAATAATTCCGCCGCTCTAATGACTCTAAAATCATGTTTAGCAAAAGCTTCTGCGGTATGATGATTTCTATCATAACCTACAACCACTCCTTCCTTGATAGCCAATAAGTTACATGAATCAGTCCATTGTTCTCTTTGGCTATAAGGGAATACATCATCTCCCGAATAAATAAATTGGGTGGGGTGCTTGGCATTGAGGTCGTTTTGGCTAATATCGTCTAACAAATCTTCCAAATAGTCAAATACTATGGGTTTGCGCTTACCATTGATAAACTGCATGATACGAGTTTGGTGTTCATCATTTTTTTTCTTCTTGTTATACATCTTTTCCAAACGGTCTTTTTCCTCTAATTGTCGTTTAGAAAACTTGCCAAAAAGTACCCAAGTATCGCGCTTTACCTGTGTAAAAACAGTATCAATATGCATAAAATCACGTTTAGGAGGTATTTTGATGACAGATACTTTTTCTACCACTTCTTTCTTGAAAAGCGCATCTATAATTTTGTTTACCGCATTAGGTGTAGTTCTTTCGCTTACACCAATGAGCAGATTGTTAGAGGCTACCATCATAATGTCGCCACCTTCTAAGGTAACTTGTTTATGTTCTCTATCTGCTCCTTCCAGAAGGAAAAATAACTCATCATCTGCTATTTCTATAAGTTTTTCTCTTGAATCCTCAAAAACAGGATGATAATAGAATACATACTTAGTAATAAATGATTCTCTCCGACGCGCCTCTTTAGCGGGTTTGTTTAATAAAATATGGTCATTAATCGTAATGCCTATATCCCTTGTAAAAATAAAATTAGGAACAGGGGCAAACAACATTCTATCATCAGGTAAAGACCCAGAAATCAAGGCTTTGGCTAATTCTATGGGGTTTAATTCATTCAACAAACGCTGTTGGGCGAAAGAGCATCTTTCTAAAGCACAAATAGAGGCAACTATTTCATTTTTAAGTACCTTATCTTTGAGAATATCGGACAATAAATATTGCATATCTAATACCTTGTCGGACTTATGATAGTGGGTATCGTCAGGCTTGTAAAATGCGCGTCCATTTTCTGGTTTATCTATTTCAGCCAATTTGCCACTTACCTTATCGGTGTCTAAGAAATATAACAAAGTCTTTACAAAGTAGTCATATTCTTGTCTGCGAATATTTTTTAGGTCGACTATGTCTTCGAATAGCCAATCTTGAGCTTTTGAAGGTACGACCTTGCCTAAGCCACTGTCTGGACTATGAATAATTACTCTGTTGAGTTTGCCTATTTCTGAACTAACATGAATCATAAAACTTGTGTGTTATGTTGTAAAATTGGTTATTATTTATTATTAGGTGTTGTTTGTTTGGCAAAACTCATAAAAAAAATCCATTTTCTTTACAAAAATGGATTTTTGAACTCAAATTAAAATTGTATCAGGTGAAACTCTTATAAACTTTTCAACAAATCGCAGAAGTTGTATTCCTCATCTATGTCTATGAATACTTCCTTTTTTGCCTTGTCAAACCAACGCATTAGCAAACCTGCTTTTTGGTCTTCTTCTGCCATTTGGGTTATTTTTTGCCAATCATCTTTGATGTTGAGATAATGAGGCGGCACGCGAGATTTATAATACAAGATACGCAGTGCTTGCTTCTCGTCAAAGGTTCTGAATTCCATTGTTTCAGAAAACTCGCCGACCTTCATTTTTTCTAAAGTCATATATACGCCAAAGCCAAGCAAGTCTGTATTGTCCACAGGAATTTTTGTTTCCCCTGTTTCGGGGTTATGAATCATGCCTTCTTTGGGTTTGGTGGCTTTATCATCAGAAAATTGGGAAACAGCATCACCAAACTTTAAAGTGTCTTTGATGATGAGGGTACGAATACTATCTAAGAAGTTTTTTGCATCTTGGATATCTTGTGGAGTAGGTTTGGGACGAATCAGTATGTGTCGCGAACGATGTCTATTTCCCTGTCTTTCAAGTAGTTGAATAAGATGTATTCCAAAATCAGACTCTACTGGTTCTGAGATTTGCATAGGCTCTAAGGAAAATACAGCCGCCTCAAAAGGAGGAACTAACTCGCCTCTACCATGCCATCCTAACTCTCCACCTCTGGCGGCAGAGCCTAAATCTTCTGAATTTTTTGAGGCTAACTCTTCGAAATCTACTCCACTCAAGATTTGTTTTTTAAATTCTAAAAGTAGGGTTTTTGCCTTATCTTTTTCAGATTTACTTACTTTGGGGAAGCGTACCAGTTGTCCTACCTCGACCTCGGCGGGCAGAAAAGGTAAGCTATCTTTGGGGATTTCTGCAAAAAACTTTTTGACCTCGCGCGGAGTAACTTTGACCTCATCTGTAATCTTCTTACGCATCGTTTGTACTATCAGTTGCTCTTTGATTTGTTCTCTTAGCTCATCTTTGAGCTGTGAGATAGTCTTGCCAAGCGTTTTTTCCAATTTCTCTGGAGAGCCGAATTGTTCCACGAAATATTGCATACGTCGGTCTAATTCTAACTCTACTCTCCCCTCCTCTACCTCTACGGAGTCTATTTCAGCCTTTGCTACCAATACCTTATTGACGATGAGTTGTTGGAGCAAATAACAGTGAATATTAGGAGGCAGGTTTTTTTCTTGTTCTAATACCTGTTGGTACATTTTCTCTACATCAGACTTCAAGATGATTTCGTTATTTACCCTTGCCACTATTTTATCAATCACTACGTTCTGAGCGAGTAATTGGTCAATAGGAAGAATAAAAAACAACAAAAAGATGTAATAAAACTGCTTTTTCATTCTATAATTATAATTAATGATGAATTATTTTCTTGGTTTATATTTATCTAAACACCTCTACACTTTTATCCTTTTCTGCTTTGTTTAGGATTTCGATTTCATATTTTTCTTGGAGTTCTATCTTTCTCTTATTCAAAATAATATCTATGATATGGTCTTTGACAAAATCCAAAGGAGAAATCTGTTCGGCGACCTTATAGTCTATTGTTTTTATAAGATAAACATAGTCATTATCAGCTATTTCTAAGACTTTATTTTGATTGAGTAATTGATTTCGGTTGGGGTTGTTCCAAAACGGTGTATTTGTAATTATTCCCTCGAAATCTACCCAAGTAGTATCACTAATCACTTTCATTTCTGCGTATGGATACGCCTTTATCTCATCTTGGGCATCTACACTATTAGAGCGCAACCAAAGTCGCATTTCGTTCAGTTTTGGCGCAGAAGTTGGGATTTTGAGATAATAGCCTTTGACTATATTTTGTTTGAGTTCAAAATTCCGCTGATTCTCTTTGTAATACGCCTCAATTTGGGCAGGCGTTACAAGGGTATCCAAATTTTTTTCAATGTATTGTTTTTGATAAGCATAGATAAGCAGTTGGGACTTATACTCTTGTACTCTGCGCTCTATTTCAGACATATCTATTGCCATATTGTTTGCCGCTTCATAGACAAGTAGCTGTTTTTTTATCCAAGAGTCTATGTATCTCTGGACAATATTTGCGCTATCTTGCTGATTAGTAGTATTTTCCAATACTCCTTGCAAATCCTTTTGATACAAATACACATTATGCACTCTTGCTACTGCTTTCATACCTATTTCATCTTTATCAGTAGAAAAGTAGCTACACGCAGGGCAAATCAATACAAAAATGAGCCATTGGAAATGAATAAATAATTGATAAACACACTTTTTCATATCGCAAAATTAAAAAATAAAAAGAGATTGTGTAAGCGCAATGCCTTTTTATATCTTAATAAATGATAATTTTTTGTAAAAAACCTTTTTTTCAGCACACCAAAGAATGTCTGAGAGGCTGGCATTTTTTTAGTATTTGTTGGTTTTTACTTGTACAAAGTTTTGAAATTAGGTCTAAAACATTTTCAAATTTTAAATTTTTTAGCGAAATTTGTAAGAAGCAAACCAAAAAATAATCTATTTATCGACAAACAAATTGTTTTATACAAACCATAAACCTCATTGAAAAAACGTTTTTTTATTAATAAAGTCATCTTATTTATCAGTTTATTTTGCTACTTAAGCGTACTTATTCCTCCTGATACCTTTTGGCTTGCAGGTTTCTTTTCTTTAGCTATTCCTATTTTGTTAGTTGCTCACTTAGTTTTTATATTTTATTGGCTTACAATGCCAAAATTTTTCGCGCTTATGATAAAGACGCAGAAGGCAAGGAATCCCAAGACATCATTCGCTGGCTCAGGAACGACAATTCGGACATCAAGTGCTTTCAAGAATTTTATCATTGGAAGGACTCGCACATTCTCAATACCATAGACCAAATCGGACAAAAGGGGAAATATCAAATTCATTTTCAACGTACTTATACCAATGACGTAGGAGGGTTGGTAGGAATGGCTATTTTTTCAAAATACCCCATCGTCCACAAAGGTTATATTCATCTAAGCGGTAAGTATAAATACGGGGTTATATTTGCAGACATTGTTTTTAATAAAGATACTATTCGCATCTATAATACTCATTTCAAATCTATGAGTATAGACACAGAATCCCTCAAAACTACTGAAAACTGGCAGGAAAATTACCTCACACTCCTCAAAAGATTAAAAAATGGATTTATAGAAAGAGCAAAACAAGTAAAAAAAATCAATCAACACATTGCCAACTGCCCTTATAAAATTATTCTTTGCAGCGACTTAAATGATATGCCTTATAGTTATACTTATACAAGTCTTAAAGACCATTTGGACAATGCCTTTGAGATAGGTGGGCAAGGATTTGGTTTTACATTTAATAGTTGGCTTTTTTTCTTACGAATTGATAATCAGTTTTTTAGTAAAAATATTAGCATCAAATCTTTCTCTACGCATCGCGAAATTACTTATTCAGACCATTTCCCCATCAAAGGTCTGTACAGAATAGATTAAAACCAAAAATACTATTTTAGGCTTAGGAAGTAAAGAGTCAAAGGGATTTTTGTATTTTTGTGAAAAGAAAAATTTATAAAAATGCAATTTATTGATACTCACGCCCATATATATTCCGAACAGTTCCAATCAGATAGAGAAAAAATGCTTGGGCGCACTTTTGAGGCAGATGTAACCCAAATCCTCATGCCCAATATAGATAGCTCATCTATAGAAGGAATGTTAGCCTTAGAACAGCGTTATCCTAATCAGTGCTTCCCGATGATGGGTCTGCATCCTTGTTCTGTGGACAAAGACTTTGAAAAAGAGCTTCTTGTGGTAGAAGAATGGCTTAGCAAGCGCAGATTTATAGCAGTAGGCGAGATGGGCATTGATTTGTACTGGGACAAAACTTTTTTTGAACAACAAAAAGAAGCATTTAGGATTCAAGCAAATTGGGCAAAATCATATCAAATTCCCTTAGTTATCCATTCCAGAGAAGCGATAAAAGAGGTTATTCTGCTCTTGGAAGAGTTAGCGGACGAGCGACTGTTTGGAGTGCTACATTGTTTTACAGGCACAGTTGAGGAGGCAAAGCAACTCATCGCTTTAAATTTCAAATTGGGAATTGGGGGAGTAGTAACCTATAAAAATGGCGGTTTAGAACCTGTCATCAAAGAGATAGACCTCACTCACCTTGTATTAGAAACGGATAGCCCCTATCTTGCGCCCATACCTCATAGAGGCAAACGCAATGAAACCAGTTATATCCCTATTATCGCTCAGAAGATTGCCGATATTAGAAATACTACTTTAGACATGGTAGCACGGCAAACTACCGAAAATGCAATACGATTATTCCAACTTAATAAAATATAAAGGCAGTGTCTAAAAGTGGGAAAAGGCTTAAATATGTAATCCAAAAGCCTTTTAGGACTAATATGCTCTCAAAAAAAGTTCGTTTTCATGATAGAAAAAAACTCTATTACTTTTGTAAAAATGAAAACTTGCAAGAAGAAATCGTATTTTTACAAATATTTTCACACTCCTAAATTTTAAATACAATGGCTTGGTATAAAAATAATAAAGAAGAAAATCTTGAGCTAAAAATGTTTAATTATGAAATCACTTACGAACCTATATCTGTTAATTCGACAAATGCTCAAGAGTTGCAAATGCTTCAAAAGCTACATCAAGAATTAAAAGTGATGAAGAAGGGACTATTAGACAAACTTGAGATACTTGTAAAATCCTATCCGCATCTCCCTACACTGAAAAACTATCTGACTATGTGCTACTTACATCACAAGAAGAATGATAAAGCATTACAACTGGCACATGCTACCATAGAACAGCATCCTGATTATTTGTTTGGAAAACTTACATTGGGGAAAATACTTCTGCAAGACGAGAAGATGGACGAGGTAGAGCAATTATTAAAAGATTGTCATGAGATTACAGACCTTGCCCCAAATCGCAAGGAATTTCATATCTCAGAGGTAGAAAAATTCAACGCACTTATGATAGAGTATTATCTCAAAAAAGAGAATATGGAAGCGGCAAACTCTCGGCTAAATTTTCTCAAAAAACTTTCTCCCAATTCTCATCAGTTGGAATATCTTGAGGATTTAGCAAATTATACTAAGCTAACGATTAACATGAAAAATATGCAGGAGAAGATGGATAATGCTCCTAAAATTATTGTCAAAGCAAAGAAAATATTTGACCAGACCACAGAGCCGCCTGTATTTAAGCATCAAGAAATCTATCATCTTTACAAATACGATTGGGAAGAAATTACTGATGAGTACATCAGAACTATTCTTAGCCTCCCAAGAGAAACACTGATTGAAGACTTGGAAAATGTTTTAGAGGATGCGCTAAAACGCAATGATTATTTTCAAAAAGGGGCGGGTGAATTAGACGAATCTAATTCATCATTTTTTCCTGTTCATGCCATTATCTTTTTAGCAGAGTTGGGCGCAAGCAAGAGCATAGAAAAGGTGCTGAACCTATTTAGGCAAGATGCAGTTTTTTACAATTTTTGGATGGAATCCTATGAAGAAGCACTTACCAATGCTCTATACAAACTTATTAAAAATCAATTAGAAAGCGTTAAAAATTATTTTCTTGAAGCTAATCATTATACTTACCTTGCCTCTATCTTAGAGAACGCCTTAGAATATGTATTCTTCCTCCAACCGCATCGCCAACAAGAAGTGAAGGAGATTTATAAGACAATTTTTGAGCATTATCTGGCAAATGAAGGCAATGAAAATATTATAGACGGCATTTTGATTGGCTTTTTTACATCTACAGCTACTAATTTTAAGGATTTAGAATTATTAGGACTGCTCGAGCAGATATATGCCAAAAAATTGATAGATGAAACTATATGTGGAGATATTAATGATGTAATAAGAGAATTTAACAGCCCTCCTATGCGCTTTTTGCACATTGAATTGGATATTTTTGATACTTATGCTGATATACGAGGCGAAAGAGAACTTACACCAGAGGAAATACTTACAGCAGAAGAAAGAGCGCAAATAATGGCAAAAAATCCAAACACCTTCTCTGATATTTTCAATGATGATGATGATTACGAAGAAGAAGATGATGATGATTTCTCACCTTTTATCAATAAGGCAGTAAAAAATAAGGATATAATTACCCAAGATTTTTCCAAGTTTGGGCGCAATGATAAGGTAAATGTCAA
Organism: Thermoflexibacter sp.; assembly: GCA_025455345.1. Classification (GTDB taxonomy): domain Bacteria; phylum Bacteroidota; class Bacteroidia; order Cytophagales; family Thermoflexibacteraceae; genus Thermoflexibacter. The sequence goes on from JALOMS010000120.1 coordinate 13,559, forward strand.
GTACAAAGATGGTACTATACAGAGAGATGTTAAATTCAAAAAGGTAGAAGATGACCTCAAAAATGATAAGTGCGTACTTATCTAAAAAAAGATAGATTTTTAGTAAAATATTGTTTTTTAAATAATTACAAGCATGGGAATTATTGCTTTAGAAGGGTTAGAGTTTTTTGCCTATCACGGTTTTCACCCCGAAGAGCGTATCATAGGCAATCGCTACGGCGTAGATATAAGTGTAAAAACGGATTTTCGCAAAGCGGCAGAGGAAGACAAAATCAAATATACTGTAAACTACGGGACGCTTTATGAAATAGTCAAAGAAGAAATGTCTATTTCAGTCTTGCTTTTAGAACACCTCGCCCAGAAAATTGTCCAAAGGGTCATTATTCAGTTTCCTCAAGTAGAGGAAGTAGAAATTACTATTCGCAAGTTCAATCCCCCGATTGGTGGTGTTTGCAAATCTTCCAAAGTTACTCTTTCGCAAAGCAGGCATAGCTCTCAATAAAATATTTCTATTTTAACATTTTTTTAGGTGAATAATCAATACTGAGCGGTATATTTTTTGTGGGGCTTGGAGAGTTGTAAAAATAGCGTTTATTTTGGGTTTTCCACAACTTACAAAATGGACACCATCTT
>JALOMS010000736.1 GCA_025455345.1 Thermoflexibacter sp.
TCAAGTTCTGGAGGTAGGGTTTCTTGGAATGATTTTAACCAAGAACTCAGCGAAGGTATTTTTACTATTAATGGCATGGCGTATGCTACTCGTTTGATTCTTCCTGACCTCAATGACCCTTCTGGCGCAAGAAATCAATATGTTAGCTTTGTACCTATACGTCCCACAGAGCAAAGAGAAGAAATTACAGAAACAGGAGCGCAAAACCAATGGAATCTATCGTATGCGATTAATTATAAAGATATACTTTACATAGGAGCAGGCATAGGAATCCCTACCCTTAGATTTAGCCGTACTAAACAGTATTCTGAAATTCCACAAGGCAATAGCCCTCTCAATAGCCTCATACTTCGCGAGCGCAATAGCCAAAGTGCCATTGGTATCAATGCTTCTTTGGGTTTTATCTTTAAACCTGTGGATTATATTAGGATAGGAGCAAGTATTATTACGCCCACTGTTTATAGCGTTAGTGATAATTATGACGCTGACTTGGCTGTACGTTATAATAATTATGCTCTTATTGAAGTCGTGAATGGAGTAGAACAAACAAGGGTTTTAAGAGATTTGAGTGCGAGGACAATATTATTACAATCCCAATACACAATGAGAACTCCCCTGAGAATCAATGGGGGTGCCGCCATTTTTTTAGGGAAAAGAGGATTTGTAAGTGCTGACGTAGAATTAGTTGATTATTCTGCCGTCAAATTTTCAAACCCTCAACCCTTCTTTAATATGGAAAGTGATAATGCTGTCATCAAACTTATCTATCGTTCTGCAATGAATATACGTTTGGGTTCAGAACTAAGATTTGGAACTTTCAGAGTAAGAGGAGGTTATGCGATGTATGGTAGCGCACTCAAGACTGATATTCCCGCACCTGAAGGCAAAATGAACTTTATCACAGGTGGGTTAGGGTATCGCAATGAAAAATATTACTTAGATGGTGGTATTTCTTATCGTACTTCACAGAGTAGCTATCGTCCATATTTGTTAAGAGGCTTAGAACCAACAGCGATTACAGATAATACTCGCCTTACGCTTACGGTTACAGGTGGTTTCTTTTTTTAAGATAAAAGATAAGAAATAAGTAAACTAAAAATAGGTTTGTATAATTGGGGACACCGAATCATACAAACCTAATTAATTTCTAAGTATTTAGTGTATTTGCTAAGAAGAATTATCTTCTATTCATCTACTCAATTATATCTTTTAAAAGCAATATTAATGCTACCATTTTTGATTTCTATCTTGTCATTGGCATTGGCGGTATTGACAAAAGTACCGCTAAAAGTTGCCTTGATAATGTCTCCCTTGGTATCCAATAACCTAAATGTGAGATTATTGCCTTGAGCATCATAGGTACGCTGTCCCCCTGCCAATGCAGTATAGGTAATTTTGATATTTTGAGAAATAGTAGCAGGGGTAGTAATATTATCTAAATCTATGGTAGCCCTGAGCTGTAAGGAACGGCGGTCTTGTGCAGAAATCGTGCGATAAATAGATAAAAACTTGATAGGAATCAAATAGCCTGCTGCCGCTTCCTCAAATATCCCACCGTCAGTTCGAAACTTCACTACTACTCCGTTGATAGTAGCCCAAATCTCATTAGAAGGAATCTGTACTTCTTCTGGTGTTAGGATTTCCTCTTTTTTAGTGCATTGAATAAAAACTAATACAGCAAATAGACTATAAAAATAAATTGACTTTTTCATCTTAGAAAAAATTTAGAAATTAAAGTTAAACTAAAAATTACTAATTTTGTACATCATTGATAATTTTTTACGTCAAGCAAACAAGAAAAAGAGATATGTCCAACAAAATTAAGATTTTACTTGGTTTAATTTTGATTGAAATACTTGCTATTGTCTTCTCACTTAGCATGGAAAATAAGCAAACTTCATTAAATAATAATAATTTACAGCAATTTGCCTTGCTTGACTCTGCGGGTATTAGCGGTTTTGTATTTGGTAATACTACACTGCAAAGAAATGAGTATGGAGCGTGGAGAGTAAATAACAAATATCCCATAGACGCACCTTTGCTACGCCAGCTTTTCCAGCTATTAGCCAAAGTAGAAATCAAAAAACCAATTTCTGACGATGCTAAAAAAGAGCTAACTGAACAGATAAAAACAGAAGGCATAGAAGTCAAGTACCTCAAAGACGGGGCTTCCATTCAGTCATTTAAGATGATTGAGAAAAATGGGGAGTGCCATATATTAACCAATGATAATCAGGCTTTTGTATTATACGTACCAGGCTATATCATCTTGCTTAGCGAAGTTTTTAAAATGAGCGAAGGCGATTGGCGAGAAAAAACAGTGATTTCTTCTCGTTTTTTGGGCTTGAGTAAAATCAAGGTTACCTACACCAACAAGCCAGAGGAAAGTTTTGAGATAGAGAAAGACTCTTTATTTTTTAAAGTGCAAGGTATCAGTCAGTTAGATACGAATATGGTCGGTAATTACGTAGATGCTTATAAGAGTGTGCGAGTATTTAGCTTCTTGGACAAGCCTACAATAAAGGACTCCTTATCAAAAGCTACACCCTACTGTTTGATAGAAGTAGATGACATAGACAAAGACAAAAGTAATAGCATCAAGGTCTTTACCAACCGCGAGCGTATTTATGGAATTTTGGGCAAAACAGAGGAATTGGTAGTTAGAACCGCGCTATTTTACCCGCTTTTTGGTAAGGAAGAAGGACTTTGCTAAATAATAGGGCTGGATTGATGACACAAGCTAAGTAATTATGAATTTTTATTGTAAAATATGCTTTAGCGTGTTTAGTTCATTATCAAATACTTGCACACCCTGAAGGGCATGTTACAGTGTCGATTTAATTTGCTCACTTACTTAAGTACATCAACTTTTATAAGCGTTCTTTGTATTAAAGTCCCATTGGGACGATATATTGGTAGAAAACGTAATTTTAACACAGCCTGTAAGTCCCATAGGGACGTA
>JALOMS010000121.1 GCA_025455345.1 Thermoflexibacter sp.
ACTTCACCAAGCAAAATACGCTCCCTAATGGACTTCTCGCAGACCATATTAATAAACTTTGGTATGATAAGAAAAATCACTACTTGTGGATAGCAACTTCTTATGGTGGAATTAGTAGATATGATATAAAAAACAATCAGTTTACTAATTTTCAAGCAGATATAAAAAATAAAAATACAATTTTAGCAAATATAGTAACAGATATTTGCCCTTATGGAGAGGATATTTTGTTTGTGATAGAAAATGGTGGCATTGCATATTATCACTCTAAGACAGGCATTTTTACCAATTATCTGCATAAAGAAAACAACCCCACGAGCCTTTCTACCAACTCCGTCCGCACTGCCTACAAAGACCGACAAGGACGCGTCTGGGTTAGCACTTATGGAAAAGGTGCTTGCATTTGGGACAGGCAAAGAGAAAAATTTTCCCAACCCGACCTTGTATTGCCTAATCCTATGGTTAATTCAGTCATCAAAGATAGCAAAGAACGACTTTGGGTAGGCACAGAAGGAGGTGTAGTTTTACAAGACAAAGAAGAAATAAGCTATTTTAAGCACGAAGCAAGCAATCCACAAAGCCTAAGTGCAAACCCTGTGCAAAGAATCTATGAAGACGCTCAGAAGCAAATCTGGCTTGGAAGCTGGAATGGTGGTGCAGATTTATTTGATGAGCAGAAAAAGAACTTTCGCCTATTCTCTAACCCAAAATCCGAATATAGCAATTGTGTTTTTGCGTTCAGCAATCATACAGACCCTGACCAAGTCATCATAGGCAGTTTTGGCGGAGTTGCACTTGTAAATAAACAAACCAAACAATTAAAGCAGTTTTCCTCTGGTTCTTTACTTGATACAGGATTCACCTATGTCCAAGATATTTACAAAGACAGCAAAGGGAATATTTGGGTAGGTGCCGCCAGTGGATTACACTTGATTAATGAAGCGCAAGGCAAGCACCTTCTTTTTACTGACAATGAACAAGATTCAATGAGTATTATTTACAAGAGAGTTTATTTTGTATTTGAGGATTCTAAGAATAGAATTTGGGTAGGAACGCAAGGCGGACTAAGCCTTATGATGACAGAAGGCAAATTTAAAAACTACACTACCAAACAGGGACTTGTCAGCAACTCAATTAATTCAATGTTAGAAGACTCGAAAGGTAATTTTTGGATTGGTACTAATAAAGGACTATCCATGTTCGAGGAAAGTACGCAGACATTTACCAATTACACAGAAAGCGATGGCTTACCAAGTTCGCAGTTCAAGGTAAATTCAGCATTCAAAAACAAAGAAGGCAAAATGTATTTTGGGACTGTCAATGGTTTGTGTGTATTTCACCCTGATAGTATCACTACCAATCCTCACAAACCCCAAGTATATCTTACTGATTTCAAGATTTTTAATAAGTCTGTCAAAGTAGGAGAATACGATTCTTTGCTCAAAAACGTAATTCAGCAGACCAAAGAAATTACACTTTCATATCAATACTCTGTTTTTTCTTTGGAATATGTTGGCATTAATTTTACCCAAGCACAGGAAAATGAGTATGCTTACATCATGGAAGGCTTTGAAACCGAGTGGAACTATGTAGGCAACAAGCGAGAGGCAACTTATACTAGCTTAGACGCTGGTACTTACACTTTCAGAGTAAAAGCAAGCAACAACGATGGCTTGTGGAACGAAGAAGGAGTTGCCTTGAAAATCAAGATTTTACCGCCTTGGTGGGAAACTTGGTGGTTCAGAACACTCTTTCTAACCCTATTCCTGGGGAGTGGAATTCTTTTTTATTTCCTTAGAATCAATGCAGTAAAAAGACAAAATCAAATCTTAGAGAAAAAAGTAGTCAATAGAACCCAAGAAATAGAAAGACAAAAGAGAGAATTAGAATTTGCCAATCATCAAGTCAAAACCAAAAACGAAGAATTACTGGCAAGCGAAGAAGAACTGCGCCAAAACATGGAAGAATTGGAAACCAATCAAGAAGAACTGCGCGCCCAAAAAGAGCAGTTGGAGGTAGCATTTCTACAACTTAACAAACAAAATACCAAAGTCAATGATAGCATTCGCTATGCCCAGCGTATCCAAAATGCCATTCTCCCTCACGAAAATATTTTGGCTTCTGCTTTTGCTGAGCATTTTGTGATTTTCAAACCCAAAGATGTGGTTAGTGGGGATTTTTACTGGTACTTTGAAACTACTTCAATTACCAATAAACAATTATCAATTACCAATGAAATACAAAATGAACAGCCTGATCTGGAATCGGGAATGAATACAAATACCAATGACCAATTATCAGTTCCCAATGAAAATCCAAAACAACCAACAATTAACAACCAACAACTAACAAAAAAGAAATTTTTAGCAGTTGTGGACTGTACAGGGCATGGCGTACCTGGGGCGTTTATGAGTATGATTGGCAATGCGGTGCTAAGAGAAATTGTAGAATCTAAGAAAATTTATGAGCCTGCTCAAATCCTTAACGAGTTGAATAAGAGTATTATCACTTCCTTAAATCGTAAAGATAAAAGTTTCCAAGACGGCATGGACATCGTACTTTGTTGCTTTGAAAATACTCCAAGTGGTCAAGTCAAACTTACCTACGCAGGGGCAAAGCGTCCACTTTATTACTTTGATACAGAACTGCACGAAATCAAAGCAGACCACACTTCTATTGGACACAAGGCAGATATCCAATATACGCAGTCAGAACAGATTTTACAGCCCAATACGACCCTATTTCTTACCACTGATGGTTGGATAGATTCTATCAATCCCGAACGCAAGCGATTTGGTAGTCAGCGATTCAAAGATATGCTACTAAAAGCGGCAAACTTACCTTTGTATGCCCAAAAAGAGGTATTTACTACCATTTTAGAGGACTATGAACAAAACTCTGAGCAAAGAGATGATGTACTGATGGTGGGGGTGAGGGTTTGAGATTGATTAATTTTTGTTAGGCAAAACTCTTTATTTACTACTAACCCGTTAAACATTTTAGAATAAATTAATACATTTACAATTTGTTTTTAACACAAATTGCATTAACCAATGAGCAAATATTTAACTGTATTTTCTTTTCTAATTCTAAGCAACATTTCTTTATTATTTGCACAACGCCAATACGATAGGTTTAAACGATTCAACATAAAAAATGGATTGTCTAATACCAGTGTTTGGGCTATAGCTCAAGATAAACAAGGGTTGATGTGGTTTGGTACTTTTGATGGTTTAAATCGTTATGACGGCTATCACTTCAAAATATTTAAAAATAATCCAGAAGATAGCACTTCGTTAGCAGGTAACTTCATAGAAAATATTTTTGTAGATAGCAAAGGGCGTATTTGGGTTTGTACCCATGCTGCGCTATGCCTGTATATGCCTGATAAAGAGAATTTTAAACGGTTTATAAGAGCAGGCGATAAAAGCACTGTTATTACTCAGGTGGTCGAAGATGAAGTAGGAAATATTTTAGTAGCTACTGCAAGTGGGCTAAATCTTTTTAATGAGGTATCGCAAAAATTGGAAAGGTATAAGCCCGATGGAATAGATAACCCGCTACTCAGCGAGTCTATAACGACTATAGCAGTGGATAAAAAAAGTAATATCTGGGTAGGAACAGCAGAAAAAGGGATTTTATACTACGAAAAAGCAGACAGAAAATTTTACAATTTCCAAACGCAGGCAGATGTTCCCCAATCCATTTCTGATAATCGTATTCAGTATATTTTCCCAGACAGCAAAAATAATATTTGGGTAGGAACGAAAAATGGGCTAAATCGCTATCTGTCGGGTAGTCATTTTATGCGTTATTTGCCCCCAACCCCACTAACCGAGCAGGAGATTAATCTTACCAACCAATACCCTATTCATGATTTTATTTTTTCTATTACTGAAGATAAAGATGGACGAATTTGGTTTGGCTCACAAAAAGGGCTACACTATTTTGACCCTACCCAACAAAAGTTTAAGTATTATTTATTTGACCCCGATGACGACCAGAGCATTAGCGGTAATGCGTCCAGAAAAATATTTGCAGACCGATTTGGGCATCTATGGATAGGTGGTTTTGGCGGGGTAGATAGGCTTGCTTTGTATCAGAAACCATTTCAGAACATTAAGAGGCAGGCAGATATTGCCAATACGCTCATTTCTAATAATGTACTTAGCTTTGCTAAGGAAAGCAATGGAAACCTCTGGATAGGTACTAATAGGGGAGTTAGCGTATTTAACAAAGATACCAAAACCTTTACTAACTACGATAAAAAGCAAGGTTTAGAGGGAGAAGTAGTTACTAAAATATCAATAGACAGGCATCAGAATATCTGGGTAAGAGCCTCGCCTTCCTTTTCATTGCAAAGATTTGATAAGAACAAAGATAGGTTTGTATCTTACACCGATATATTTTATACAAAAGATGGAAAACTCATGGATTCAGGAACATCTACTATTCTATCAGTAGAAGGGGATTTAATCTTTTATAGCCCACAAGAAAAAACCTCTATTTACAACCAAGAAAAAGATAGATTTCTACCTTACCAGTTCTTCCCAGACGACCAAATCCCTAACAAAAAACTTGACTATTGGGGTTTTGACCAATTCAGTAGGTACTGGTTGATTACAGATGGCTTGTTGTTTAGTTGGGATAAAAGTAAGAACGAGTTAAAAAAATATGAATATTTTTTTAATAATGGTAAAAAAATAAGTTTCAGGAACATTATGCAATTGTATAGTTTTGTTTATTCTGACCAATTAGATTTTATATGGATACCTACTGCTTTGGGCTTGGCGCATATCAATCTAACAACCTTAGAAGCCAAAGTATATGCAAAAAAAGAAGGTTTAGAAACTACATTGATAGTAAGTATGCATAAAGATAAAAATAACCACTATTGGCTGGGGAGCAATGCGGGACTTTACCAGTTTAACCCTGAAAAACAAGTATTTAAACAATACACAGAAGCTGACGGATTGCCCAATACCCAACTGCTTAATACTGCTAATTTCCAAGACCAAGATGGCATACTTTATTACGGAATGCAAAATGGTGCTACCTATTTTATACCCGAAAATATTAAAGAAAATAAGTTTAACCCTCCCATTTTACTAACTGATATTCAAATATTTAATAAATCTGTTGCTCCTTTTGATGAAAATGAAATTTTAACACAAACTACTTCACTCACCGAAGAAGTTACACTCTCTTACAAACAGTCTGTTTTTGGCTTAGAATATGCCTCTCTCAATTATTTCCTCCCTGAAAAAGTGCAATATGCCTATTTTTTAGAAGGCTTTGATAAAGATTGGAACTATGTGAAAAACAGGAGATTGGCAACATATACCAACCTCCCCAGAGGCAAAAAGTTTGTTTTCAAGGTTAAGGCAACCAACGAAGAAGGACTGTGGAGCGAGCCACATACGCTTTTGACAATAGAGGTTACACCGCCTTGGTGGGAAACTTGGTGGTTTAGAGGAATGGTGATGGGCTTGCTTGTTTTTTCTGCTTATATTTTTTATGAAACAAGAACGCAATTTTTGAAAAAACAAAATGAAAAATTAGAAAAACAAGTGCAAGAACGCACCCAAGAAATAGAAAAGAAAAGTAAGGAGTTAGAATTTGCCAATCATCAAATAAACACCAAAAACGAAGAACTCCAAGCCAACGAAGAAGAACTGCGCCAAAATATGGAGGAATTGGAAACCAATCAAGAACTACTCACATCTCAAAACGAGAAGTTAGAACTTGCTTTCCAAGAACTGCACAGGCAAAATACCAAAGTCAATGATAGTATTCGCTATGCTCAACGTATCCAAAATGCCATTCTCCCACACGAAAATATCTTAGCCTCCTCTTTTTCAGAACATTTTGTGATTTTTAAACCCAAAGATGTCGTCAGTGGGGATTTTTATTGGTACTTTGAAACTACTTCAATTACCAATGAACAATTATCAATTACCAATGACGAATTACTAATGACTAATAACCAATTAGCAATGAGCCATGAACAATTACCAATAAATGCTGAGAAGCAAAATAAAGAACAACCTAACTATTCAATTATTCAACTATCAAACTATTCAAAAAAGAAATTTTTAGCAGTAGTCGACTGTACGGGTCATGGCGTGCCTGGGGCGTTTATGAGTATGATTGGCAATACATTACTGTATGAAATCATTACCAATAAAAATATCCGTGAGCCGCATTTGATTTTGGAACAATTGCATTGGGGAATATTGACCTCACTCAATAAGAAGGATTCACGAATGCAAGATGGTATGGACATTGCACTCTGCTGTATAGAAACACTTGATAATGAGCAAGTAAAAGTACAGTTTAGCGGCGCAAAGCGACCCCTTTATTACTTTTCCAACCAATCACTCAGTGAATTATCTGCGGACAGAAAATCCATAGGGCAAGCCAACTCAGAGGGTAAATATGCCTTACAAGAAGTTGTTTTGTCAAAAGGAGATACGCTATACATGACTACCGACGGTTGGATAGATTCTATCAACCCCGAACGCAAGCGTTTTGGTAGTCAGCGATTCAAACAGATGTTGGTCAAGGGAGCAAATCTATCTCTTTATGCACAAAAAGAGATATTTACTACCATCTTAGAGGAGTACGAACAAGGCACAGAGCAAAGAGATGATGTGCTGATGGTAGGGGTGAAGGTGTAGAAAGTAATCTCTCTTTACCTCACTAAAATCGTACATCATATAGCCCGTATCTTTTAGAGATTGGTCTTAAGTTATTCAAAACACAAAGGTTAAAATTAATTCCAACACAAAAATTACAGGGGGAATCGCATAAAGAAATGCCTTTCCTCCGTCCATTGCTTGCCATTCATTGTCATTTTTGAGTCTTGGCGAGCCTGTCATACCATCTAAAGCAGTCGACTTTTCAGGATTGTCTGGCATATACAAAATCTGTTCTCTTTCCTCATCTTCTAAGAGTTCAGTAAGGTGAGTATTTGCAACGGCGTTGTATTTTTTACCTTCTTTGGTAGTAAACTCAAAAGACATTTTATACACCGTCCGATTATTGATTCTTGTATTTGTTGGTTCGGAGCTAATTAGCTTGCCAGTAGTCAGTTCTCCATGTTTGAGCAATTTGACAAAAGAAAGACCTTTCTGAATGCCTAATCCTGCAAATATCCACCCAATTATCGGGAAAATAAGGACAAAAAGCACTGTCATGCCAAACTCGCTTCGCCTCATACCCTGAATACGTGCTACTTCCGGCTTATCTGCCAAATACTCTACTTGGACAGTATCTCCAACATTGACATTCGAGTTACTTTGATAAGATACATCTGAATATTTACGTCTATTTACTTGATAATCAAATGTATAAGCATAAATTCTACGCTTACTTTCACTACTTGAGGTTTCTTCTATATTGCTGACTATCCCTTGGGTTATAGGAGAGTCGTCTGAAAATGAGAAACTTGAAGTGTCCATACTACCAATAAATATTACACAGAATATCCAACTAAATGCCACAAAAATAAATCCTATAACGCTATAAGTATTACCCAAGATGACATGGATAAGCGTATTAATCGGCACTACTCGATGATGAAAGTGGAGCATAGTTTCTTAGAGTTGAGGTTTGTAAATAATTGTCTGATTAGGAAAGGGATAAATCCCAAACAGAAGTTAAGACATGAACCAAATATAGTAATTATCTAAGACTTTTGAGCAAATAAGCAAATTATTTTTATTCATCTGCAACCAACAAGCGTTTCTATTACGTAGAGATTGTACTAAATTTTTTAAACAGTTTAATTTAATTATTTACAAATTTTTTAAAATTTATGAAAACTAAACTTTTGTTTCTTTTGCTTGCTATGTTTACTGTCTTTACTGCTTGTGATAAGGCAGAAATGAGTCCAGAAGAAGAATTACAAAAATTACTACCTGAGAATTGTGGTAAGGTAGTCAAAGCAACCCTAAGATTTAATCTCTGCGGGATAGGACTTTGGGGTAGTTATGTGCTTGAATTAGAAGATGGTACAATTGTACAACCTTGGTCTGCCGCCAATGAGGAAGTGGCTAATTTCAAACCAGAGCGTGATGTGGTTGTATATGTCTCTTTTGATGAAAGACAAAAAGATAACCGCTATGACAATATCATTCGTTGTAAGGCATTGGGCGAATATGAAACGCGTATTTCCAAAATCGCTCATGTAAAGTGCATTGTTGCTCAAGGCAAGGAAAATTGCAATATAAACGCTACGGTGCGAAACAACATTTGTGGAGTAGGACTTTGGGTGGCTTTGGTATTAGAATTAGAAAATGGAGAAATAGTACAGCCATGGTCTGCCAAAGATGAAAACCTAAGCAAACTCAAACTTTTACCTAATCAGAAAGTAAAAATAGCCATGACAGAGGTTGTGCGCGATGACCGTTACAATAACGCAGTCGTTTGCTTAGCCATCGGACCGTATGCGGATAAAATCAAGAAATACGTACGAATAGATTGTATCACACTGATAGGTGAGCCAATAGACAACCAAGTTTATACCATTTCTGCGGAAGTTGTTGATTTTGACTGTGCGGCGGCTGGAGTTTGGGGCGGTATCCAATTCAAGACAGAAAAAGGCGAACATTTGCAACCTTGGACAGTGAGCGAAAAAGTAAGACCCCAAGAAGTAAAATTGGCGGCGAGCCAAAGAGTTACGATAACTTATACGCAAGTAGCCTATGATGACCGCTATAAGGAGATAAAATTGTGTCCTACTTTTGCACCTTTGCCTAAAGCAATTGCAGTAAAAATAATAGACATTGCTCCTGTAAAGAACTAATCTTCTTTTAACCGATTGATTTAAAGCGGGTATTCTTTGTGATACTCGCTTTTTTATTTTTAATAATACTTCAAAAACAAGCCTTTAAGATTTTGGTTAAAATAAAGGTGTATATTTGCTTTAGACTATTATTTACTTTAAATAACCATCATCTCAATCATGGAAAATACTGAAAATCAACAAGAAGAAAACCAAAATTGGCTCAGAGAAATTGCCCAAAAATCTTGGGAGCCAGAGCTATTAGTTTCGGGTGCGGCTATTTACCTCACGTCCAATTTGCCTACTTGGATAGACCACTTAGACGAGTATTATACAGTAGATATGCTGATAGACATAAATTCTCCTACTTCTATTTTGCCTTTGCTTGCGTTTTCTTTTCTAAAATTAATGTCTTATCTATTGCTTTCTGCTTTTGTTTGTCATTTTGTTATGCGTGCTTTTTGGGTAGCTACGGTGGGGTTGATGTCAGTTTTTCCGCAAGACATCAATTATGACAACTTACCAACTTACTCTGATTATTTCAAAACTCACATTAAACTTCGCTTAGGCTCTTTGCAAGACTACGTAAACCGCTTGGACAAGACGTGTAGTTCCTTGCTTTCTATCGCATTTTTAGTGGCAATTACGCTATTTGGTATTAGTTTTACTTATTTTATTGGTTTTTCTCTGTTACAAATTGCCAGCTTTTTGATACCCCAAGAGAATAAGGTACATTATGAACAAATTATGTATTATATTTTTTTAGGGATGATTGTCTTGGTAGGCTCGGCGGGTGCTATTTTGAATATTCCAGCACTTAAAAAGAATCCAAAAGTTGCCAAGTTGCAATTTAAAATATCCATTTTCGTAAGCAGTCTTTTCTTTCCTTTCATCAGTGATGCACTTCAGCGCATTAGTTTAGTTTTTTTGTCCAATGTTCCCCGTAAAAAGTATTACACAGGAGTAATTGTGTTTTCAGTTGTATTTATCGTGTTGCTACCTTTTACCTTCAAATCAGGAATTTTGATAGATGGTCTTCTAAAAAATCGCACTTTTTATTCCGAAGGCACACCTACCAAAGAAATTGACAATGACTATTACGAAGATATGCGAAATCCGCATGAGTCCGTTTTGCGCGTGTCTATTCCTTCGCAGACGATAGACGGCAATTTTTTAAAGATTTTTTTAAGCTATCCTAAACGCTTGGACAAGCAGTTAGAAAAGATGTGTACTACGCTCTCCGTAGCAGATAGCCTCGACACAAAGCAAGCAAATGA
>JALOMS010000737.1 GCA_025455345.1 Thermoflexibacter sp.
TAGAGTTGCACCAATTGATAGCGGTCCAGGATGGCATTTTTATCCTGAAAATACCACTCGCACTCTTGCAGTGTAAAAGGCTCTATTCAAGACTTAGAAGCGCAACAGTTAAACGAATTGCGTGCGGCACTAATCCTGAAAGAAGAAAATTTTGACTATTCCCAACGTATTGAAGCACAAATACTTCAAACTCAAATTACCTTAGAAAACTACAATGTAAGGCGTTTTAAAGTGGGTTATTATCCTAAGCTATCTGCCAATTTTAGTTATGGTGGAAACACAGGGGTTTTGAAGTTTTCAGATTGGTTTAGGTTCAATGACAGATGGTTTGGCAATGGTTCTTATGGTCTAACACTTTCTATCCCCATTTTTGATGGTTTGCGCCGCCACAATCAGATTCAAGGTGCAAAAGTAGGTTTACTGAAAGCGGAAAATACGCTCAAAGAAACTAAAAGGGGCATAGACTTGGAGATAAAGCAAGCACAAATCAGCCTTCGCAATGCACTTGAAACCCTTGACGCTCAAAAGAGAAATATGGAATTGGCAAGTGAAGTGGCAAGAATCACGAAAATCAAATACAAGGAAGGGGTAGGAACAAACAACGAAGTCATAGACGCAGAAAGCGCATTGATTAATGCTCAAACCAACTACTATTCAGCCTTTTATGACGCACTCATCGCCAAAGTAGATTTGGATAAGGCAAAGGGAAGTTTGATGAAATAGACGTAATGACTAATTTATAATTACTAATGACTATTTAATTGCCAATAACTAATTTATAATTATTAATAAAATATAATATCTAAAATATTGTTAATCAGTATATTAGAATAATTTAATTACATAATTAAAAATAAAGTATTTGTTAATTCATCATTAGTAATTAAAAAATAAGAATAATTAAAATAAAGTAATTAGTAATTCATCATTAGTAATTAAAAAAATAACATGAAAACAAGTTTATTTAAAATATTTTTTGCCTCTGTGCTTGCGCTAAGTAGCTTGTATTTAGCAAGTTGTGGAGGAGGAAATGCCGCTACTGATAACTCTGTGGAAGGCAAGAAAAAGCAATTAGAGGAGTACAAAAAGCAATATGCTGAACTAAAAGGTAAGATTGACGCTTTGGAAACTGAACTGAAAAGCAAAGGGACTGCGGCAGTACAAACTAACCTGAAATTGATTGAAACTAAGGCAGTTACACAAAAAGATTTTGCTCACTTCATAGAAGTACAAGGCAATGTGGAATCGGACAAGAACGTTTCTGTTGCTCCTGAAATGGGTGGAATTATCCTCAAATTGAGCGTAGAGCGCGGACAGTCTGTCAGTAAAGGGCAAACCATCGCTGAAATAGACGCAGAGCCTATTCGCAAGAATATCACAGAGTTAGAAACTCGCTTGGAATTGGCAACTACCATGTTCCAACGCCAAGAAAATTTGTGGAAACAGCAAATTGGTTCTGAAATGCAGTATTTGCAGGCAAAAAATGGAAAAGAAAGTTTGGAACGCAGTATAGAAGGTTTGAAAGCGCAGTTGAGAAAGGCATACGTAAAAGCACCTATTGACGGAGTAGTGGACGAGCTTTTCATGAAACAAGGCGAAATGGGCAACCCTGCTATGCCTTTGGCAAGAATAGTGAATGTTTCCGAAGTGCAGGTAAAAGCCGATGTATCAGAGGCTTATGTACCTAATGTGAAGCGTGGGGACGAGGTCATTGTTTCTTTCCCTTCTTTGAGCAAGGAAATGCCTTTGAGAGTTTCTAACGTAGGGCAGTTCATAGAGCCAGCGAACCGCACTTTTAAGGTGGAAATGAAGGCAGTAAACAAAGATGGTTTGTTGAAACCCAATACCTTAGCAGTGGTAAAAATCAAAGATTTCAGTCAGAAAAATGCGATTGTAATTCCTACTTACCTTATTCAGCAAAGCACTGGTGGTGAGGAGTTTGTATTTGTAGTTCGCCAAAATCAGAACAAGAATACGATTAGCAAAGTAGCTATCAAAACAGGTAAGTCTTATGGTGGCGAAACTTTGGTAACGGAAGGTCTGCAAGCGACTGACGTGCTGGTAAGCAAGGGTTACAATGAGGTGATTGACGGGGAGGAAGTGAATATCCAAGCAAGCGCGGAAAAGATGACCATGAAGTAAATAACTTCATTTCTAACCACTAAGGCACATAGGCACGAAGAAATTTGAAAAATACAAACCTTAGTGTTTGCGTGTCTTAGTGGTGAAATAATAATCAAATAGCTTGTTTAGTAGCCGAATTACAGATGTTCCAGAAGAAAGCGAGAGGGAAGGGTAAATGACCAACTTATGACAAAATCAGAGCAAAAAACAATCGATAATATTAAAGAATATGGTATTGTTTACCCAACTACAAAAGGAATTTTCCCTTGGGAAGCAGATTTTCCAAAGACATTGAAGCAACCGATTTTGAATGAGAGGTTTACAATACCAATTTAATAAACATTATGAGTTACGAGTCTGTTGATAAACTTCAAAAAGCATTGGCTGAAAATGTTTTTCATTATGCCAAAGACGCAAAAAAAGCCGCAGGGAGAGCATTAGGGACAATGGTTGAAATTGTTACCTATTATTTGCTTAAATCTTGGCAAATGACAGATAGTATATCAATAGAACGTGGA
>JALOMS010000122.1 GCA_025455345.1 Thermoflexibacter sp.
TCTTCTTTCCTCATAGCAATATCGGAGAGCTGGCTGTCAATGGCACAGTAAATGACTTAGCAATGTGCGGTGCTATTCCTCAATATCTCTCTTTGGGTTTTATTTTAGAAGAGGGACTTTCTATGCGTGAGTTTTGGGAGATTTTGGTTGCTATCAAGTTTGCTTGCGAAAAGTCTGGTGTACAAGTAGTTACAGGTGATACCAAAGTGGTAGAAAAAGGCAAAGGGGACCAAATTTTCATCAATACCTCTGGCATAGGCACGATACACCCCAAAGCCAATATAAGTCTAAAAAATATTCAAGTAGGAGATAGTATTGTCATTAGTGGTAATATTGCGACGCATGGAATCGCCATACTATCTATTAGAGAAGGATTACAGTTTGACTCTGATATTCAAAGCGATACACAAGCCCTTCATCACGCCGTATTGACTCTAATAGAAAAATTTGGCAATGAGATTCACTTACTCAAAGACCCTACGCGAGGCGGTTTGGCGGCGGTATTAAACGAAATAGCAAGAGATATACATCTGGGAATCGAGCTTTTGCAAAAAAATATGCCAATAGATGAGCAAGTCGAAGGAGCGTGTGAAATATTGGGACTTGACCCACTTTATGTAGCCAATGAAGGTATATTTTTGAGTATTGTAAATAGCTCTATTGCAGAAGATTATGTAAATATGCTCAGAACCCTTCCAGAAGGAAAAAATGCTCAAATAATAGGAAAAATAGTAGAAAATCACCCCAAACAAGTAATTTTACAAAGTAATATCGGAGGAAAGCGTGTGGTCAATATGCCTATAGGGGAGCAGTTGCCAAGAATTTGTTAGCACAATCACTTACTTTTATTCATAAATCAACATCTTAAAAATTGTTTTTATAAAAAGTTAATAAACATGAACTATTGGTTAATCAAATCAGAACCAAACACATACAGTTGGGACGATTTTGTAAAAGAAAAAAAGACATTATGGAATGGGGTGCGTAATTTTCAGGCACGCAACAATTTGCGAGCTATGCGAGAAGGAGATTTTGTATTTTTTTATCACAGTGTACATAACCCTTCCGTAGTAGGGATAGCCAAAGTAGTCAAAGAGGCTTACCAAGACCCAACCACAGAAGACCCTAACTGGGTAGTAGTAGATTTGGAACCCTATCAGCCACTTAAAAACGCAGTAAGCCTGCAAAAAATAAAAGAAACACCTGATTTGCAAAATATTGCGCTCATTCGCCAATCTCGCCTTTCTGTCATGCCCTTGAAACAAGAAGAATTTGATTTGATACTTGCCTTGGCAGAATAGCAATAAAATGCGAAATAACTTAAAGATTTACAATTCTCAAAAATTATTGATATGGAAGGTTTTTTGAAAGTCGAACACATTGGCATAGCCATCAAAAATATTGAATCTTCTAAAGCTCTCTTTACAAAGCTGTTTGGTAAGGAATCATACAAGGAAGAGGGCGTGGAATCAGAGGGCGTAAACACCTTGTTCTTCCAATTGGGGGAAACCAAAATAGAGTTATTAGAGGCTACCCAAGCAGATAGCCCTATTGCCAAATTTGTAGAAAAAAGAGGAGAAGGCATACATCATATCGCTTATGAGGTAGAAAATATAGAAGCTGAAATGCAAAGACTTAAAAATGAAGGATTTATTCTATTAAATGACTCTCCTAAAAAAGGAGCAGACAATAAGTTAGTTTGTTTCTTACATCCTAAGACAACCAATGGTGTCTTAGTAGAGATTTGTCAAGAAATAAGAAATTCATAATCACTCATAAGCATATTGCATTTGGATATTTTATTTTATGTATCTCAAAAATTATCAACAAAAAGTTGTCAAATACTTAAAACAGTTTCTATCACAACCCATTGATAATGCCATCAATGGATTGGGCAAAGCCTACCCTAATTTCGTTGTCAAAGTCCCTACGGGTGGCGGCAAAACCCTATTAGCCGTAGAAGCGATTCGTCATTACCAACATCTTTATACCCAAAGAAAAACGGGATTGGTAGTTTGGCTTATCCCTTCTGAAACAATTTATAAACAAACCTTGCTAAGAATCAGGGATAAAGGCAGTGGATATCGCCAACTTCTCGACCAAGCAAGCGGAGGGAATACCATTATTATAGAAAAAGGTCAAAAATTGACTAATGATGACATAGAAAATAATTTGGTAATTTTGTTTGTCATGCTCCAATCCATCAGCCGCCACGATACCAAAGAGGGGCTTAAAATATTCCAAGATAGTGGTGGTTATGAGAGTTTTTTCCCTTTGGATTATCGTTATGATTTGCACAAAATTTTGTTAGACCAAGTACCTAATTTAGACCATTTTCATCATCAAGGAATCTCCCAACCGCTTATCAAGACCAGCATGGCAAATGCCATCAGAATTTCCAATCCACTTTTTATTATTGACGAGATACATAAAGTTTTTTCGCCTCTCGCCCAAAAAACCATCAATAGTCTTAATCCTCAAATGGTATTAGGGTTTACAGCTACACCCAAATCAGGCATGAATATTTTGGTAAATATTACGGGGGCTGAGCTACAAAAAGAGGAAATGATAAAATTAGACCTCAATATCTTCCCTCCAAGTAGCAAAGACAACAATGATTGGAAAGCAATGGTAAAGGAAGTAGTAGCACAGAGGCATCTCTTAGAAGAAAAATCGCTTTACTTAAAAGAACACAAAGGCTTGTATATTAGACCAATTGCTCTTTTTCAAGTAGAGCGCACAGGCAAAGACCAAAGAGGGCAAGGCTGGGTACATAGTTTAGATGTGCGAGAATTGCTCATTTCACAAGGTATATCATCAGACCACATTGCTATCAAATCAAGCTCGCAAAATGACATAGAAGACATAGATTTGTTTAGCCCTCATTGCAATATTCGCTATATCATTACCAAAGAAGCCTTACGAGAGGGTTGGGACTGTTCGTTTGCTTATGTGTTGGGCATTATTCCCTCTGTTCATTCCAAGATTGGACTTACGCAATTGGTAGGTCGTATTTTAAGACAACCCTTTGCCAAAAAAACAGGTATCCAAGCATTAGATGAGAGTTATGTGTATTATAGTCAAGGAGATACCAATCTACTTTTAGAAAAAATCTCCCAAAGCCTAAAAAACGAAGGATTGGAAGATTTAGCAAAGCAGATTCGCATCAGAGAGCATTATCCTACTTCCTTAAAGTCAAGTATCCACAATAAAAAAATAATTTCCCCAAAAAAAGAGTTAGATAGTAACATAAATATTGGGGGTTTAAATTATGCAATGGATATTAAATCTCGTATAAATTTTAAGTTTTTTGATATTTCTGAGCAAATGCTCAATGAATTGCAAAGAGAGATTAGTAGTAAAAGTGAAGATAAAAAGATTTATAAGTTTACAACTTTAGAGCAAGGGCAAGCATGGATTGGTGTGGCAGACAGAGACATATCATCAAAAGAAAATATAGATATAGGCTATGCAACAAGAAGATTTGCAGAAGTCATCGACAATCCGTTTTTAGCGCGACAAAAAACATCGGAATGGGTTTCTTATCTTATTGAAAAATTGGGTAAAGATTTTGTAAATCAATATTTTATATTTATTATTTCTTTTATTACCCAAAAATTAGAAGAAGAAAAAACAGTACAAGAAAAAGAAATAATAAAAACACTTTTGGATTCATCAATATAAGCTGGTTGAAATTTTTTCATACTGAAAACTTACTCTTTTCAATGTTATCTATTCTCTTACCATCAATCGTCTATTGACTTAAAAGAACCGAACAAAATTCGTAATCAATGTAGAAATATAAAAACCTTCTTGCTGTTTACTTGCTGAAATGTAGTATTTTATAAGGCGAGATGTCAATACCAAGCAAGTGAGATGTCCAAAATCCTCATTTATTTTTCAAAAAATCTTGCATAACTTTCGCAGTAAGTTCTGGGGCTTCTTCCATAGGAACGTGTCCTATGCCTTTGAAAATCACGAGAGAATCATTGGGTAAGGCATCTGCGAATTTGTAAGCACTCTCGATAGGAATAAGTCTGTCCTCTTCTCCCCAAAGTATCAAAGTAGGCACAGTAATAGTTTTAATCAATTGAGCATTTGATGAGGATAGTTTCATGCTCATTCGCGCTAAAAAAGCCTCTCTGTTTCCTTCATGCAAACTCAGCTCGAAATACCTATTAATCAGACTATCTGTTACTTTGCGCTTATCTCCATAAACATTCAAAATACTTCTCTCTATTATCAAACGCGGCGTAACGTATTTAACAAGTTGGTTAAGTACAGGCACTTCGGCTATACGAAATGCCAAAGGTCTTTCTTTGCTTGGTGTGGAGAATCCTGCCGCATCTACCAATACCAATTTCTTTACCATATTAGGATATTTGATAGCAAAATTCCAAGCAATAGAGCCTCCCAAAGAGTTCCCAACTAATACACATTTTTCTATATAAGTCTTTTTTAGAAAATCATGCAAGAAATTGACATAGAAATCAATAGAATAATCTCCTTGAGGATTTGCACCCGTCAATCCAAAGGCGGGTAAGTCCATACGGATAATACGATGTTTGCTCCCTAACTCCTTCACCCAACCGTCCCAAGTATGCAAACTTGCCCCTGTCCCATGCAGTAGCACAAGTGGTAGGGAATCACAACTGCCTATATCTTCCCTAAAATGTACCTCCATACCTTGTATTTCTATAAAACGAGAGGGAAATGTAGCATATTTTTCTCTCAAAATATGCTTGGGAATATCACTGTGCCAATGCCAGCCAATAAGTATAAAAATCAAAATGAACAATACAAAAAATGTCTTGAGAACATATTTCGATATTTTTTTCATAGTCATTCATCAATGCAATAGTTCTTAAAAAAGGAAACACAACTGCTTGTAAACACACAAGCTAACTAAAATAGCAAAATACTAAAAAATAGACAAAAACCTGAAAGTTGGAAAAAGTTTTTGGTGCATTGTTACCTTATTTGCTAAACTTATATCTTAAATCCAATTACGAGAATATCATCAATTTGTGTATGCGAACCTGTCCATTCGCCTATGTTCTTTTCCAAGATATATTTTTGTTCTTCTATGGGTTGTTTATGATTGGCAAGCAGTAAACTGTGCAATTGTCGTTTGCTAAATTTCTTATTTTCCATTCCACCAAATTGGTCTTCATACCCATCAGAAAATATATAACAATAGGTAGTAGAAGAGGTATTTATGGTATGCTTGGTAAAATATTTATCCTCTAATTTTTCCTTTGCCCTACGCATACGCCCCCCTATGTGGAGTTTATCTCCTGCGATTTCTTTAAGTTCTCCATTTTGTATATATACTAAAGGATTTTTTGCCCCTGCAAACTCTAAAGTATGATTGTATTTATCAATGGTACAAATAGCTATGTCCATACCATCATTATTTTCTGTTTGTTCTTGATTGAGAGAATCTCTAATGCCCTTATCTAACTCTCTAAGTATGCGTTCGGGAGAAGTAATTTCTTGAAGTTTGACGATTTGATTGAGCAATCCATCTCCTACCATAGACATAAATGCACCCGGTACGCCATGCCCCGTACAATCTATGGCGGCTATAATTATTTTCTTGTTCCCATACTCATCATCTTGTTCGGCTATCCAATAAAAATCACCACTGACAATTTCTTTGGGCTTGAAAAACAAAAATGATTCAGGTAAGAGTTTTTGTATATCTTGTTGTCTTGGGAGCATAGCTCGCTGTATGCGCTGAGCGTAATTGATACTTGCGGTAATATTGGTATTCTTTTTCTCAATAATCACTTTTTGTTTTTCCAAGATAGATTTTTGAGATTCCAAGGTCTTTTTCTGAGATTCCAAAGTATCATTTTGGACTTTGATTTCCTGATACGCATTAGAAAGCTCTTGGGTCTGATAAGATATTTGCTTATTTTGCTTTTGGATTCGCCTACTGATAAAATAAAATACTATTGCCAAAAATAATAAGAAAATAATTAAAGAAGAGGCAATCAAGATATTGCGTTGGAATTTTTGTTCTGCTTGTTCTGACCTTACCTTTAATTCTTCCAATTGCTCTTGAGTAGCAGAAGTTACGGAGTCTTTTGCCAAAAGTTCTTGTTTGAGTTTTGTAATTACTTCTAAGGTTTTCTTCTGCGATTGGAGATAGACCTCCTTATTTTGTTCCAATTTTTTACCTAAGCTATCTACTTCTATCCCAATACTCACTCGGCGACTTTTATTACTTTCTGTCTTGAGTTTATCTGTAATGACATTGAGGTCATTGCGTAGTTTTTCATTACTCTCCGCCACCATTCTTCCTTGTTCTGCCAAATCCTCATTGATTTTCTTAAAATCTTCTGTATAATTCCATTCTGTTTCTACGCTATTATCTTTTTTTACCTCTTCCTTTTTCTTTAATCTGATATTTGCTTTTATATCTTCTACTTTGCCCTCTTCCTCTTTTTTGGCGGCTTCTGCTTCTTTAGGGGTTTTGGGTTTTATCAAGATGACATAGTGATTATTGTCTTTGAAAGAAATATCTTTGTTCTCTACGGGCAATCCATCTATAAAAAACAGTGTAGAATTATTGATTTGGTAGTCATCGGGTAATACAATACTAAATTTGCCATCATAGTTACTTTTAGCGGGTTTATTGTCTGTAATGCCTTTGACAGTAACATATACATTGGAAATATGTTCGTTGAATCTATTACGCACCTCTCCTCTGAGCAAGTTCTGTTTGGCGTGCATAGTGATATTAAGCACATGATTAGCCTCATCATATTTCCAATCTTTGATAGAAAGTCCTTCTTTGCTGGCTGATACGTTGGTAGGTACATTACCGCTTTTGAGATAGACTTGGAATAAACCATTCACGGTACTTGTGAATCGCATTTTGTCAATGACAACATTTACATTGCCCACAGGCTTGCCTCTCTCGTCCAAAGTATGCCCTTTGACAGTGATTTCTTGTTGGGAAAAAGCTGAAAAAGGAGTAATAAAACAACTATAAAAGTAAAAGAGTATGACCCACCAATTTTTTAAGTGATTCATAATAAATATTTTACAAAAATAAAAATGAATGATTTAGGTCAAATAAAGTTTAAAGGCGATAAAACTACTGAAGGGGGAAGTAATAAAGTTTAGATAAAATAGGTTTTTAAATATAAGCAAATCAATTTTATATTTATAATTAAACGAAGAAAAAATTTGATTTCTTATAGCTATTCATTGATTAATTCTCAAAATTAGCTAAAATGTTGATTCTCCAAAACAAAACTTCAAGATTTAAAAAATTTATTTCAGAAAGGGATAAATCAAAAGCAAATAATTTTTTTGTAAATTAGCATATTTATTCCCAACTTGAAACCCACTTAAAAATTGGAAAAATAGCCTTATAGTTATAGAAACAAGATACAATGCTTTTTAGAAAGAAAAAACCACCTTATTTCCAACAGTTAGACCAAATGGACTGCGGTCCTACATGTCTTAAGATGGTAGCAGAATATTATGGGAAGACATTTCCTATCCAATTTTTGCGAGATAGCTGTTACATTGACCGTCAAGGAGTATCGATTCGTGGTTTGAGCGATGCCGCAGAAAAAATAGGTATGAGGACTATGGCTGTAAAGGCTTCTTATGATTTGCTCAGAGAGGAGGCTCCCCTACCTTGTATTGCTTATTGGCAACAAAAACATTTTGTCGTTATCTATGACATTATCAAAGGGAAAGGCAACAAGCCCGACCAAGTGATAGTAGGAGACCCCGCCACAAGTTTGATTACTTATACAGACAAAGAATTTGTCAAATATTGGCTCAAAGGCTTACAAACTGAAGAAAAAGAGGGATTTATCTTACTGTTAGAGCCTACCCCTAACTTTTATAATGATGAGGTAGAAAGTATTGAGAATAAGGCAAATTATAAGTTTTTCTTTAGGTACTTGTTGCCTTTTCGTAGATACATCATCCAATTGCTGATTGGTTTGTTTACAGGTAGTATTTTGACTTTGATTATCCCTTTTTTGACCCAAGCCTTGGTCGACTTTGGTATCAATCACCAAGATTTGGGCTTTATTTATACGATTTTGATAGCACAGCTCATGCTTTTTGTGGGCAAGACTTCTTTGGAGATATTGAGAAGCTGGATATTGATGCACGTTACCTCAAGGGTGAATATTTATATCGTATCAGATTTTCTGATGAAACTGATGAAGTTACCAATTGCATTTTTTGAGGCGCGTAACATGGGCGACATCTTACAACGCATTCATGACCACGAAAAAATCAAAAACTTCCTCACATCATCTTCTTTAGACATTGCATTTTCTCTTTTTAATCTTATTATTTTTGCGGCTATTTTGTTATTTTATAGTACAAGTATATTTTTTATATTTTTGATTTTTAGCACTTTATATGTTATATGGATATTAAATTTTTTAGAAAAGCGCAAAAACCTCAACTATAAGCGTTTTAACCAACTATCCTCAAACCAAAGTAATGAGGTACAACTCATTACAGGAATGCAAGAAATCAAACTGAATAACTCAGAAAAACAAAAACGCTGGGAATGGGAAAAAATACAAATCCAACTTTTTAAAATAGATACACAAGGGCTTAAACTGCGTCATTATCAAAATGTTGGGGCGGCATTTATCAATGAATTAAAAAATATCATCATTTCATTTATTGCTGCACGAGAGGTCATTCATGGCTCCATGACTTTGGGAATGATGATGTCTGTTACCTTTATTTTGGGACAACTCAATAGCGTTTTGGCTCTTTTTATCAATTTTGCTGATGAAGCGCAGGATGCCAAGATTAGCTTGGAGCGTTCTGGAGAAATTCACAACAGAGAAGAAGAAAAAGAAGGAGATTGGAGTGGTACAGCATTTATTTTGCCAGAAAACAAAGATATTATTTTTAAAAACTTGCATTTTCGCTACGGAAATCCTCATTCTGATTACATACTAAACAAGATAGATTTGACTATCCCTTATGGTAAGACGACTGCGATAGTAGGCGCAAGCGGGAGCGGAAAAACAACCCTATTAAAAATGCTTTTGAAGTTTTATCAGCCAGAAATTGGGGAAATATGTTTGGGAAATATGCACTTAGCACAAGTGAATACTCAACTTTGGAGGAGTAAGTGTGGGGTAGTCATGCAAGATGGTTTTATTTTTTCTGATACAGTCGCAAGGAATATCGCTTTTTCTGATGAAAATATAGACAAAGAAAAACTTTTCTTTGCCGCAGAAATCGCTAATATTAAGAGTTTTATAGAAACACTACCGCTCAATTATAACACGAAGATTGGTAATGAGGGCTTAGGGCTAAGTCAAGGGCAAAAGCAAAGGATTCTCATCGCCAGAGCAGTCTATAAAAATCCAGATTTTATTTTCTTAGACGAGGCTACGAGTGCTTTAGATGCAAATAATGAAAAGGAAATTACCGAAAAAATGGATACATATTGCAAAGGAAAGACGGTTGTAGTCATCGCACACCGCCTTAGTACAGTGAGAAATGCACATCAAATCGTGGTATTAAACAAAGGACAAATTGCTGAAATAGGTACTCACGAGGCTCTCACCCAGAAACGTGGTTTATATTATCAATTGGTAAAGAACCAATTAGAATTGGGAAATTAAAAAATTGCTCCTTTTTCTATAATAGTTTTTGCCCGATTGATTCCTAATATTTTTCCAAAAACTTGCCAAAATTCCTTCTTTTTGACATCTGAAGGGATAAAATATAAATCCTTGAAAAGGAAAGCAAGTCTTCTAAAAAGTCCATCTTTGCTATTGTGTTCGGCTTGATACAAGCAATAATAACGCAAATAATAGTTCATTTGGTCTTTGGTCAAGTTGATAAAACCTGTTTTTTTGCGCCTTTGGTAGGCTTGGTACATTGCCATGATGTGAAACATTCGCGCTTTTTCACTATTCCCTTCTTGAGAAATCCCTCCTGAGTGCCTACGATAGTAATAAAGAGGTTTGTCCACAAATACGACTTCGCCTACTTCTTCTAATTTGAGGAAAAGGTCTTGGTCTTTTGATATAGCTTTTTTTTAAAAGTGGAAAAATGTGTTATGTATATACCATGAATAGCACTTTTGTTTTTTGGAATAGGTTTAGACAATGATTCTTTTTCTACTTGTGGGGATAGTTTTTCATCACATGAATAATACGTGCTATATATCAAGCTGGCTTGGGGATTTGTCCTATGTAATTGCATCATTACTTCCAACGCCTCTGGAGCAAGCACATCATCTGCATCTAATCTACCAATAATTTCCCCATTACAATACTCAATAGCTGTTTTATTTGCGGATCCTGCTCCCATATTTTTTGAGTGCTTAATGAGATGAATCGATTTATTTATGAGATAAGGCTGGATGACTTCTATGGAATTGTCTGTGGACTTATCATCTACTATAACTAATTCCCAATGAGGATAGGTTTGATTGAGTACGCTCTCAATGGCTTTGGATAGATATTGAGCATTATTGTAGTTGGCTATGGTAATCGAAAACTTTTTCATTTCATTATGCTTTCAAATCAAAACGGAGAATTACTGATGGATTAAAGCGATTGATTTTATTTTAAAATAAATAGGCAGGGATTTGCTCTTTCTGATTCCTTAATCGTTTCTCCACAATCATACTAACGAAGTAGTCAAAGATATTAAATATGCCTTCCCTATATTCCCACAACCCACTACTGCAAATCTAATTGGGCGATGTTCTGTTTTTGTATTTGTCATGATTATTGGTTCATCAAAATATGTGCGTTGAGGTACTTCCAAATTTGTGTACACTCAAATCTGTCCCAAGTATGATTATTTACTCTTTGAGTTACAAAATTAGCAATTAGTTTGCCATTCCAAATAGGCGTTTCTAAAAATGACTGAGAATGTACCGTGTCTAATACATATTCTTTGAGTTCCCCGTTGAACCATTCATAGAGTGGTGCGCCAAAGCCTATTTTCAGTGTTCTTTGTCTAATTGATTCGGGAATGACCCCTTTTATGCTATCTCTGACTATTTTTTTAGTAAATCCTTCTCTAATTTTGCTTTCCAAAGGCAATGAAAAGATATAGGTTACCAGCCGCCAATCCATAAAAGGCATACGAATCTCTACTCCGTGTCGGAGAGAGGCTCGGTCAAAATTTCGTAATATGGTAGGTAGTGTAGTTTCATGAAAGGTTTCATAGAGTATTCTGTCCGTAAGAGGCAGATGCGAAATATCTACCTTTTTATCTGTAAGGCTTTCTATAGGATTTTTTTGCAAATCTAATAACCATTTCGAGTTATTGATATACAAGACTTCATTAGAGGATTGTTTTAAAATATTGTTTTTTAGTGTTTTGTATGCTTTTTTCAAAAAAAAGGGCATTAAATTTTCATACAAGAAAGTTTTGACTCTAAATGGATGTTTATGATTTTTCTCAAGTAGCCTTTGTTTGGCAATAGCTCTTTCTTTCTCTGCAAACATCTGTAAATAAGTATTTTCTATATCTAAGGCAAAATCTGCTTTCTGTTCGGACAAAGCCTGCTGATAAGCTATTTTGACCAAGTGAGGATAGCCCAAGAGCATTTCATCTACACCATGTCCATCTAAGGAAACGCGTACTCCATCTTGGCGCATTGCTTTATATACCGTAGATGTAGAAAATATAGGAGCATCGTAGATATGGTCAAAAAGCTGGGTGCTTGTAATAAGGTCAGATGCCAAATTTTTGAAATCGGGATAAATATAAGTCGCTTTACCATTCAAATAATCTACTACTTGGTCTGCATAGTGTTTTTCATCTTGGGAGGTATCAGGAAAAACAGCAATGTAAGCCTTTTGCCAATTTTGGGGAGTCCTCTCAAAGGAACTCTGTTTGCTTTGCCTCAAATAATACAAATTACCATATACAGATGAAGAATCTAAACCGCCGCTTAGTGCGGTTGCTAAAGGAACATCACTCCTCAGACGAAGTAAACAAGCACTATCAAAAATTTCTTTGAATTGGGCTACTTGGTCTTCATATTTTGAGGGGACACTTACTAAGTGTTCTAATGTATTCCACCAACGTTTTTGCTGGAGATGGGTCTGGTCTTTTCGGATGAGAAGATAATGTCCCCCAATGATTTGGTGAATATTCTCAAAAATAGTATGCCCTTTGCTATCTAAGTGCAAAGTATCTGCGATTTCATTTTGTAAGTTTCGGTTATCAAATCTTCTTTCAAAACCCTCCAAATGCTTAAAAGCAATGGTTTCAGAGGCAAAAGCCAATAACTTGTTTGGAATAAAAGTATAGTATATAGGAGAAATGCTAAATCTATCCCTCGCCAAAAAAAGTTCTTGTTTTACACTATCCCAAATCGCCAATGCCCACATACCGTTAAATTTGTGGAGACAATTTACCCCCCAACAGTCCCAAGCCGCAAGTATTACTTCGGTATCCGTATCACTCACAAAGCTATATCCTTTTGCAATCAGCTCTTTACGCAATTCTATAAAATTAAAAACTTCTCCGTTAAAAGAAATCCAATATCGTCCTTCGGCATAAGACATGGGTTGCTTACCTCTTTCACTTAAGTCTAAAATCGATAGCCTCCTGTGTCCTAAGCCAATACAGGCTTCATTATCTATATAAATGCCATATCCATCTGGTCCTCTATGGGTTAATGAATGAGTAAAACGAAGGAGTTTTTCTTCGGAAATAGTTTGTGCATCTAAGTGCCAAATACCTGAAATACCGCACATAAAATATTATTATCGGACAATTTGGTGGAGGGTTATAACATACTTATTTACAAATATAAACCATGACGAGTAGATTTGTACTAAAGTAACACCAATTCTAATTTATTTTTAATATAATGCTTACGATTAGAAATAGTTACTTAAAACTTTAACAAATCCAATAATTTTTCACTTTTTAAAGGAGTCAATAACCTGCAAGTATAAAGATTTAATTTTATTTTTAAATGCTTCTTTCCCATATTTATTAACCACACTTGCCCTTACCTGTTCTGGTTCAAACGTTACTTGCTTATTTTTTATTTTAATGATTGCTTCAGCCATTGCTTTATAGTCTTGCAGAGGGACAATCATACCATTTTCTTGGCTCACTATATCTTCTACGCCTCCATTGGCGGTAGAAACTACAGGTTTTCCACACATCAAAGCCTCACATATTGCCACACCAAAAGATTCAACAATACTTGAGGAAACAAATACATCACAATTTTGGTAGAAATCTACTATCGCCTCTCTTGAAACTATATAATGAAAATGACAAAATTGGGCTATACCTAATTCTTCGCATATTTTTTCATAATCCTCAAACTGAATAGTATCCTCCCTACTTCTTGATAAAATAATTTTTGCCTCAATGTTCCTGTATCCTGCTTTTATCAGAGTTTGGATAGCATATAAAAATGTTTTCACATCCTTTTCAAAAGAAGGGCGAGTAGTTGTGAGAATTGTAAACTTTTGGAGAAGGCGAGGGGCAGGAGCAATAAAAAACTTATCCTCATCTATTATATTCCCTACGACCTCAACAGGTCTAAATATTTTGTGTAGGTGAATTAGTTGTTTTTGTCGACTTCCTACTACTATTAATTTATCTACTTCATTTAAGGTTTTCAGAATTTTGCCTATTAGTATGTAATTATATTGATGTAATAGAAAATTTCCTGTATGTTCGGTCAAGATAATAGGAATGCCAAACTGCTTGCTTAGAAAATTTCCTACAATTCCCCCATTATTGGTAACATGGGCATGAATCAAGTCGGGCTTCCAATTTTCCTTTTCCATCAGGCTGGTAAGTGCAGTTTTAAAGCACTCTTCCATCAAGTAGAGATTGTGATAAGCCTCTAATGTTGGAGAGTACAGATAGGTAGCTTGGTAGGCTTGCGGAGGCGCAATAGGATAGGGACCGACTTGACTTAGGAGATTTTTTTTTAAGAATTTTGTCTTAATTTTTTGCAATAAAAAATTAAGCCGAGAAATAGATATAGGTTTCCCTACTAATACCCGCACATCAAAATCTTCTGATAACAAGGCAGACTGCTCTTGCACAAAAATACCCTGCACAGGATTCTCAAGGGTAGGATACCAAGGGGATAGTACCAAGATTTTTTTTTTCATTCAATCCTACAGATTACAAAGACAACGAGATAATTTTTTACAGAAATAATCAAATACTAAGAAGCTATACAATAATCTATACTCTCTTCTGGATATTCTCCAGTTTCTTCTTGTATATGCTCCATAATAACCAAAGGCATAGCACTATAGCTCTCTTTGACTTCTTCTAATATCTCCAAGACTTGGCTATGATTTTGAGCTTCGACTAATCTGGTGCGAAAAGGTTTAAAATCAGGAATACTTTTAAAATAGCTGGTATAATGCCTACGCATCTCAAAAATACCTAACTTATCACCCTTCCATCTAATAGAAAAGTCTAAATGTTTTTTGCAAATATCTATTCTTTCTTCTAAGGTAGGCGGAGCTAATTTTTCTCCTGTATTAAAATAGTGTTTGACTTCTCTAAAAATCCATGGATACCCGATGGCGGCACGACCTATCATCATGCCATCTACGCCATATTTATTCTTATATTCCCAAGCTTTCTCTGGCGAATCTATATCTCCATTGCCAAAAATAGGAATATGAATATCATCTCTTTCTTTGATTTCAGCTATCCAACGCCAGTCTGCTACTCCCTTGTACATCTGCGACCTCGTGCGTGCGTGAATAGTAAGAGCCTGAATACCTACGTCTTGTAACCTTTTTGCGGCTTCATGTATATTGATAGAGCTATCGTCCCAACCCAAACGTGTCTTTACTGTAACTGGTCTTTTACAAATTTTCACGATTTCTTCAGTGATTTTCTGCATTTTAGGCAAATCTTTCAGTAGCCCTGCGCCTGCGCCCTTGCAAGCTACATTTTTGACAGGACAGCCATAATTGATGTCCACAATCTCAGGCATTGTTGCGTCTGCTATAGCGGCAGCTTCTCGCATCACCTCTACCTTATCCCCAAAAATCTGAATCCCAATAGGTCTTTCATACTCAAAAATATCTAACTTTTGAATACTTTTAGCCGCATCCCTGATGAGTCCCTCTGCCGAAATAAATTCTGTGTACATCAAATCTACGCCATTTTCCTTGCATACCGCCCTAAATGGAGGGTCGCTTACATCCTCCATAGGCGCAAGCAACAACGGAAAATCAGGTAAGACAATATCACCAATCTTTATCATATATCTATCTGCAAATAAAGATAATAACTTTGTTTTAGAATTTTAAGCCTAAAAGCAGAATTCAAACTGCAAAGTTACAATATTTATCCTTTAATTACTAAATCTATGAGTAAAAAAGGGGATAGTAATGTAAAAAGAGTCTTTTCGTCTTTTTAATATTGGCTAATTTACCATCACTTATTTCATACTCCTAAAGACTTTAGAAATGCCTCTTCGTTGGGTTTTCTTCCCAAGAAATCAATCAATTGTTGCATTTCATCCGAACCACCTTTGGCAAGGATAAGATTTCTATATTTTATCCCTATTTCTTTGTCCATAATGCCTTTCTGCTCAAAAACTGCAAAAATATCTTCTGCATATACCAAAGACCACAAATAACCATAATAACTTGCCGCATACCCCATCAAATGCCCAAAAGCCGCTTCAAAATGAGTTCCTTCCAAATACGGGAAAAGAGTAATCTCATTTTGTAATTTTTTGATAATATCCGTCGTGCTATTACCTGTATTTGGTTGGTAATCATCATGCAAAGTCATATCGTAAGTGCCATAAAAAATCTGCTGTTGGGTAAATATCCCAATACCTAAATTTTTGGCAGAGAGCATTTTATCAAACAATATTTGCGGCAAAATCTCATTGGTTTGGTAGTGTTTGGCGAATAGAGAAAGAGACTCGTAATTCCAAGCCCAATTTTCAAAAAGTTGGGAAGGAACTTCGACAAAATCATTGACCGTATTAGTCCCTGCAAAAATCGCTACGGGGGACTTGGTCAATAACACGTGCAAAGCATGTCCAAATTCATGGAAGAGGGTTTCTACTTCAGCATGTCTAAGCAAAGAAGGTTTACTATCTGTGGGTTTAGAGAAATTACAAACTAAGGCTAATACAGGAATTTGATATTCATCTTGCATTGTCCTACCCTGAACTAAAGGAAAACAAGCCGCATGATTATACTTATTAGGTCTGGGAAATAAGTCTAAATACATTTTCCCGACCAACCTATCGTCTAAAGAGTTTCTTATTTCAAAATAGCGCACTTCTTCATGCCAAACTGATGGAGAAGAAATTTCAACAAATTTGATTTCAAATAATTGTTCTGAAATCATAAAAATACCTTTTAATACATTGTCCAAAGCGAAGTATTCTCTGACCTGTTCAGGATTTACATTATATTTTTCTTTTAATAAGATTGTTCTATAATATCCTGATTCCCAAGGATTCACAATCTGAACATTAGGGTCACCTGTTTTCTCTCGTTTAATGTTAAGTAGCTCCTTATAATCTTCCTGTGCCTTAGGTTTTATTTTTTCTTTGAGTTTATTTTCAAAATCCCATACATTTTCGGGTTTTTTACTCATCAAATCTTCTTGCCTATAAGCGGCATAAGTAGGATAGCCAAGTAAAACAACTAATTGCTTTCTCAAAATAAGCACTTGCTTCAATACGTCCAAGTTGGTATCAGAAGCTCTATTTAGGTATTTGATATACAACTTTTTGCGTGCTTGTTCTGAGGTAGCATACTGCATAAAAGGAGTATAGGAAGGATAGTCAAGCGTAATTTTGAAAGTGCCATCTTCTTGTTGATGTTGCTTTTTGAAATCTTCGGGAAGTCCGTCCATATCAGCCTCACTAACAATCAAATAGTCTTGATATTCTGCTATATTTTTATAAAATAAATTTATCTGCTCGCTAAGCTGATTTTGAATTTCTTTCAGTTCATCTCTTTGTTCTTTAGGCAAAGCAAATCCATTCTTCTCAAAACTTCTAATGGTTTCCTTGAGTAATTTGTGTTGAAAACCAATTAGTTGGCTTGCCTCCTGTGTTTGTGAATATTGTTTTAAAGCCTTATAAAGTTGCTCATCTAAGGCTAATTGATTGCCATATTTTTCTAATTCTTCTACGGCTTCTCTGCTTTTGTTTCTTAGCTCATCATCACTTACGGTACTGGACAGAAGAAATAAAATTGAATTCATGACAGTAAGCTGACTGATGAGTTCGTCATAAGCAATCATGGTATTTTGAAAATTGCGTTCATTACCATCAATATGGTAAATATTTTGTAATTTTTTGTCCAGTTTCTGGATAGTAAAATCGACAGCTTCTCTAATATGCTCTGTTTTAATGTTTTGGAAATCAATAACTTGATTTGGTAAAAAAAGCAATGGGTTATTCATAACACTATTATTTTAGAATTTGATTCAAATATGAACTTAGATTGTATTTTATAAAGATTAGACTAACATCTTATCTTTATTCAATTACGCATTAACCTCGCTTAGGTTAAGTATAACAACCCCAATTCCTACACTAAAATTAATACTTGACTTATCACTTCCTTACAATTCTATAATTATTTTCTGTGTTTTTGTACAAAAACAGAAAAACATTCATCATAATTTATATATTTGTAAAGACTACTCTTGTTTTTGGACAAAAAATAGCTAAGATTAGTAGATTGGTTGTTAATGTAATCGCATGGAATATTGATGTATCAAATGATTAACAATCCAACATAATTATCTGAAACTTTCATAAAGACAATTACTTAAAATAGCAAAATAATATGCCTAACTCATTTCAAGAAATAGAAGAAGGCGGTGATGAGTCCATCGCACGTTTTGAAGAGATGCTAAAGAAAAAAACAAGTGCTTTTTTTGATTTAGATGTTTATGAGAATATAGTATATCATTATATAGATAAAAATGAGCTTAGTAAAGCATTCAAGGCTTGTGAGTTAGCACAAGAACAATATCCATATTCTGGGCTTCCTCTTTTCCTAAAAGCGCAGATTCTCTTGCAAAGTGGTAATTATAAAGAGGCTCTCAAATACATAGAACTCACAGACAGTTACCAACCTAATGACCCCGAAGTCTTAGTTGCCAAAGCGAATATTTATGCCGCTATGGGTAAGCATAAATTGGCAATCGAGAGTGCAGAGAAAGTCCTTAGTTTTGGGATAGAAAGAGATAGTATTCATTGTTTTATAGCTCAGAACTATCTAAAAATCAATCAATACGAAAAATCATTTGCTCACTATAAGCAAGCCCTCCTACTCAATCCTGAATATGAAGATATTTTTGATGAGTTTATGGATTTTATAGAAATTACAGCATTTCATACGCAAGGCATTGAGTTTTTTGAAAATGCTATTGATAATGACCCCTATTCAGCTATTTCTTGGTATCGCTTAGGTGTAGTAGCCAATAACAAGGGCGACTATGAAAAAGCTCTTCATGCCTTGGATTATGCGACGATTATTAAGGAAGAATACCCAGACGCATGGGCAGAGATGGGATGTGTATATATGAATCAGAAAAGCTATGGGGAAGCAAAAAAGATTTTTGAAAAAGTACTGTCTTTAGAACAGCCAAGTGCAGAAATTTACTGTCATTTAGCCGCAAGTCTCGAAAAGCTAAAAGATTATGAGCAAGCATTCAAAATTTATCGCAAAGCAAGTGAGTTAAAAGAAAACTATCACGAGGCATGGTTTGGAGCTGGCACTTGCTTGGTCAAAATGGGGAAGCACTATGAAGCCATTCATTTCTTAAAACGTGCTGTAAAATTCCATAAAAGTGATGGGGATTATTGGATGCTATTGGCAGAATGTGAGTATCAAATAGGAAATGTTGTTTCATGTTTAGAAGCATATAAAGAGGCAAGCTATTACACACCCTATAATGCTGTAGTCTGGCTGAATTGGTCTTATGTGTTTTATGAACAAGGGAATACGCAAGACGCTATCAATTTGTTAATGACAGGTATAGAAGACCTTCCAGACAATGCTGACTTACTTTATCGCCTTTCTGCCTACCTAATCAGTGCGGGGAAGTACAAGCAAGCATTTGGTTATTTGGAAAATGCCCTAATCCTTAATTTTGATAAACATACTGTACTTTTTGACTTTTTTGAGAGCAAAGAAATCAAAAAAGCCTTGTACAAAATCATTAATCAATTCAGGGAAAGAGATAATAGTTAAAAAATTATCTACATTTGCGCTGTTTTTTGAAAATAGTAAAATTACGGACACATAAATACTGAATTGTAGAACTATGAATATTAGATTACTGCAACTGCCTGAGCGCACAAGCAAGCCAAGACAAAACGGACTCACCATGGTCATGGACAAAGGACTAAGCGTCAGAGAAGCAGAGGATATGTTAAGTGTATCTTCTGATTATATTGATGTAGTCAAATTGGGTTGGGCTACCTCTTATTTCTTTCCAAGATTAAGAGAAAAGTTAGCAATATACAGAGAGGCAGGTATTCCTACTTATTTTGGGGGAACATTTTTTGAGGCGTTTATTATTCGAGGGCAGTTTGACGATTATTTGCGTTTGTTAGAAGAATACGAAATGGAATACGTCGAGGTTTCCGATGGGTCGATTGAGATTCCTCATGATGAGAAATGTGCTTATATCCAACGACTTGCCCAAAGCTATCGCGTGCTTTCTGAAGTTGGCTCCAAAGATGCAGAGAAGATTTTAGCTCCTTATCAATGGATAGAACTTATGCAGGCTGAGTTAGGAGCTGGGGCTTGGAAAGTCATTGGAGAGGCAAGGGAGTCTGGAAATGTAGGATTATTTAGAGAAACAGGAGAGGTGCGCCAAGGTTTGGTCAAAGAAATTATCCATAGTATTCCCGCAGAAAGGGTTATTTGGGAGGCTCCTCAAAAATCCCAACAAGTGTGGTTTATCAAACAAGTAGGAGCAAATGTCAATTTGGGTAATATTGCCCCTGCTGAGGTAATTCCCTTAGAAACGATTCGTCATGGGCTAAGAGGAGATACATTTGATTGGTTTCTAAAGAAAAATTAAGCCACAAAGATTTGCTAAAATCATCAAAAAGTAAAGTAATCACAAGGGTAATATCTTCGCATTACTTTACTTTTATTTGTAATCTTATTTCCTATTATCATCTCCTATGACCATACTTAGATAACTTTCATAGCGTGTTTGAGCAATTTGACCTTGTTCTACAGCTTTGAGTATCGCACAGTCAGGCTCATGGAGGTGTGTACAATTATAGTATCTGCACTGTCCAAAACGCTTACGCATCTCTGGAAAGAAATGACTGATTTCTTCTGGATTCATGTCTATTAAGCCCAGTTCCTTAATGCCCGGCGTATCGATTAGGTAGGTTTTAGTACGTATCTCGAACATTTCTGCAAAAGTAGTAGTATGCTTTCCCTTAAGCGAATAATCTGAAATCTCTCCTGTATCTAATTCTAAATCAGGAGCAAGTTGATTGACCAACGTGGATTTCCCCACGCCCGAATGTCCTGCAATAAGCGTTTTTTTTCCTTCTAATAGAGCGTTTATTTTTTTAATGTCATTTTCATCAAAAGCAGAGATTGCAATTGCATGATAACCAACTTCTTTATACATTCCAATTAATTCTTCTTGGTAAGTCACAACATCTCCTTCCAAAATATCTTTTTTGTTAAAAATAACAATTGTAGGGATATGATAAGCCTCTGCGCTTACTAAAAAACGGTCTATGAACCCCAAAGAAGTACGAGGAAAAACTAAAGTCGCTATTAGCATTGCTTGGTCTATATTTGCCGCAATAACGTGTCCTTGATGTTTACGATGTGTAGATTGTCTAATAAGATAATTTTCCCTTTCTAATATGTCATTGATAATCACTGTATTTTGTTCTACATTTTCTATATCAAAATCCACATAATCTCCTACGGCTATGGGGTTGTTCTTTTTTAGTTCTTCTTGTTTTAGCTTTCCCCTGAGTCGCCCTGTATATTTATTGCCTTCTTCATCAGTAATATCATACCACGAACCAGTAGAACGAGTAATTAATCCTTTCATAATTAACTATTTCTGTGATAAATTAAATTTTTTTCATTGTCTCCAAACACGTTCACTCTTACCGCAGGTTGGTTCAAAAAGTCATGTGGGAATCCTAATTCTATCGCACTGATTTTGTTTAATCGTTGTAGCTGTTCATTAGGAATAACAAAATCCAAACAAGCCAATGAGTCCTTTATCTGCGTTACTTTTCTACTCCCTACAATAGGAATAATCTGACTATGCTGTTGCCTAAGCCAATTCAAAGCTACTTGGGCAGGAGTTACGCCAAGTTCTTGTGCTATGGAGCTTACTTCTTTTGCAATGCTTCTATTATGCTCATTAATCTTAAGGCTTTTCTCCGAAAGTCTTACTCCATTGCTTGGAATACTCTCATTATACTTGCCTGTTAACATTCCAGCACCCAAAGGCGACCAAGGTGTGATAGCCATACCAAAGTGATGTGCCATAGGTATCAAATCGCGCTCAGGAGTACGCTGAATAAGGCTATACTCAATCTGCAAACCTACAAACGCCGCCCAACCTCGTAGTTCTGATAAGGTATTTGCTTTGCTTACTACCCATGCAGGCGTGTCCGAAACCCCAATATAGTGGACTTTACCTGAACTTACGAGGTC
This sequence comes from Thermoflexibacter sp., assembly GCA_025455345.1. Classification (GTDB taxonomy): domain Bacteria; phylum Bacteroidota; class Bacteroidia; order Cytophagales; family Thermoflexibacteraceae; genus Thermoflexibacter. The sequence continues at coordinate 21,687 of JALOMS010000122.1, forward strand.
TTCTAAACCTTTCATCATCTCTTCTACAGGAGTAGTTTCGTCCCACATATGTACCCATAACAAATCCAAATAGCTTGTATTCAGTCTTTTGAGACTATTTTCTACTGACCGCATCATATTTTTGCGATGATTCCCCGAAGCATTGATATCGTCTCTCTTATCATAAAGCGTGTATTTGGAAGCAATCACAAATCTATCTCTATCATGAGCAATAAATTCTCCCAAAAATCGTTCGCTTGTGCCTTCTGTATAACGATTGGCGGTATCAATAAAATTACCACCTTGGTTTACAAAATAGTCAAAAATTTTCTTACTTTCTTCTTTATCAGCACCTGTACCCCATTCTTCTCCAAAAGTCATTGCGCCAAGGCAGATTTCAGAAACTCTTAATCCGCTCTTACCAAAAAGTTTGTATTTCATCTAATTAGCTATTTTAATTGATTGATATTTTTTATTATTTAAAAACACTACTACGCACAGTTAAGTCGTGTTGCGTACCATATTGAGCAAAAATATCCGCAAAATTTTCCAGTAAATTTTCTGAGTTTATCTCGACCTTTTTTAGATACTGCCCATTCCTATAAGATAAGGAATAAGTATCTTCAGTAAATCCTACAAATATCTTATTTTGAGGACTTAGGGTAAACTCAAACCCCAACTCTTTGAGTATATTGGTTTCTTCGATAAGGTCTATATGCACTACCAATTTGGGTGCTTGATAATGCAAGGCGAAAAATTGAGCAAATAGGTCAAAAAATTGTTTTAAAAACAACTTACCAGTCCCAACTGATACGGAAGAGGCATAGAAACTTTTTGAACATTGTTCCAAATAGACAAGTTGTTTTTGAATAAATTGCTGAAAAGAAACAATATTTATGTACTTCTGTTCTAAGGTTTTAGCAAAAATAGATGCAGGGTATTGTTCTTCATAAGCGATATTGTTAATAGCACCCCCTGAATGAAAAAAGCTAAAATGATTTCCATAAGCAATACTTGGAAGATAGCTATTTTGGGTTTCGCGATAGAAAGAAGATAAATTACTGACTTGTTGGATATTCACTAAAGACATGAATTTTATTTTAAGTGCTAAACAAAATTAATACATAACACAACAAAGATTTGGATAATCTTAAATTTTAATGCTATATTCCAAACCATCAATTCAGTTTTCCCCCTTACCTCACCCTAAATCGCAAACCTGCATACACCATGCGCCCAAAAATAGGTCCCCAAACTATCGAGCTATCAAAGTACCGCCCAAAAGGGTCGCTATGCCCTAAAATTGGCATTTCTTGACGAAAATTGAGGATATTTTCTAAGCCTACGTAAGCGTCAAATTTCTTGCGGTTTGCCGCCCAAGAAAAACTCTTGGTAATTTGTGCGTTCATTAGGAAAAAGGAAGGGGAAAATTCCTCCAAACGGTACTGTTCTGGATTTACCGTAGTGGTGGGCAAGCGTTTCCTTCCCCACCACTGCACCGTATAGTCAAAAGTCCACTTGCTGCGGGTCATGTACGCCAAATTGACAAAAGCACGATTTTGCGAAACCAAAGGTCTTTGCAATAATTGCCCACTGTAAGTGGTTTTCACATCATACCAACGGTAAGCAAGGCGCACATCAAAATGTTTTGCCAATTCGTAGTTCAATTCTATCTGCAAGCTATTGGAATACGATTTTCCTTGCAAATTGTAAAAATTAATTTCCCTTGCCGTTCTGTCCAAATCCACCACTACCTGATTCTCAAAGTTAGTTCTGTAAAAATCTATGTTCAGGCTTCCTTCTTTTTCTTTGAAAGTAAAATCTTGGGTAAAGTTAATGCCGTAGTTCCAAGCCACTTCTGG
>JALOMS010000738.1 GCA_025455345.1 Thermoflexibacter sp.
ACCCAATCGCTTAGATTAGCAACACTCGCCAAAGACTCTCTTGGTATGGCAGACGCTTATCGCTTATTGGGCATGATACATAGTTTTAGCCTTAATCAACACGAAACAGCACTTACGTATCATCGCCTCGCCTTGCCGACTTATGAGCGCAGTAAAGATAAAAAACGCATAGTTGCCTTGTATAATAACTTTGTATGGGTATTCTACATGACTAAGCAAGAAATACCCCTCGCTCATCAATACGCAGACAAAGCATTGAATTTGGTCAGAGCAATCAATGACCATCAGCTTATGAGTTGGACATTAAACTCTAAAGCATTGATTTACAGCAGAGAAAATCACTATGACTCTGCCATTTATTACTTCAATCAGTCCAATGAGTTTGCCAAAAAAGTCAATGATGAGGCAGTGATTGCCTATAATCAAATCTTACTTGGACAAGTTTTTTTGAATCAAAATAGCTATGAGGAAGCCATCAATACTTTTAACAATAGTATGCCCACTATCAAAAAAGTAAACCTAAAAGGTCTGTTAAGCAGTGCATTTCAAGGTTTGGCTGCTGCCTATTCTGGACAAAAAAAATACGATAGTGCCTTTTGGTATTATGAAAAACATATTCATTTAAGGGACTCCTTGCTCAACTGGGAAACTTCCCAAAAAGTAACTATCATACAAGCAGAATACGAAGAAGAAATGAAACAGTCCAAAATAGAATCTTTAGAACAAGAAAAAAGAAACTATATTAGCATTTTTAGTATTATTTTTATCGCTTTGTTAGTGGTTTTAGCACTGATTATCAGGAGTAACCAACAAAAGAAATTAGCTAATATTCTGTTAAAAACTAAAAATGGAGAAATTGCCCGACAAAATGAAGAACTCGCCCAAACTCAAGAAGAGATTACTGCCCAACGAGATATAGTAGCAGAAAAAAACAAAGAATTACAAGAACTTAACCAAACAAAAGACAAATTATTTGCTATTATAGGACATGATTTGCGCTCTCCTATTAATTCCCTCAAAGCCTTACTCAATCTTTTAGTCAATCGACAAATGACTGTAGAAGAGTTTTTCATGTTTTCTGAAAAATTAAAACGAGGTGCAGAACACGTACATTTCACACTCAATAATCTTCTGCAATGGGCTTATAGTCAGATGAATGGCTTAACTTCAAACCCCCAAATAGTAAATTTGCATCAGATAGGACAGGAAAATATTAATTTATGTATGCAAACAACTCTGGACAAGCACATCAACTTTGACAATCAAATTCCCCCTGACTTAACTGTCTTTGTAGATATAGACCATCTAAGTCTAATATTTAGAAATTTGATTAGCAATGCCATAAAATTTACCCATACAGGCGGTCGGGTTACTATTACCAGCCAAATCATCAGCCCCACTACTTGTGAAATAATGATAAGCGATACAGGAATAGGCATAAGCGAAGAGGATATAAGTAAGATTTTTAGGAAAGATAAACACCTCAGCACACAAGGCACAGATGGAGAAAAAGGAACAGGATTGGGCTTGTTGCTTTGTCAAGAGATGATAGAAAAAAATGGGGGGAAGATTTGGGTAGAAAGTACGTTAGAGGTTGGGACTTCCTTCAAATTTACGCTACCTATGAAATAATTGTGATATTTTCTTGGAAATTCGTACCAATTCAGAAAGGTTTTCTGCTTTTTTCTTACCTTTGCCCCGCTAATATGGCTACACCACGAGCTAAGCAACCTATTTATCCTACTCTCTACTTTTATATTTTTGATTTTTCAAACTCTTTTGTCTTCTCTAATGAAACATTCTTACAAGTCCAACATCTTATTTATCAGCTCATTGATTTTCTTATTTTTATCTCATTGCTTTTCCCTATTTGCCCAAACCGAAGGTTCTCGCCAAATCCATATCAAACGCGCCCAAGGTAAGATAAATGTCGATGGTGTGGTAGAAGAAAAAGATTGGGAACTCGCAGAAGTAGCCAAAGATTTTAACCAATATTTCCCTTTTGATAGCTCTCGCGCAACTGCCAAGACAGAGGTACGCTTTACTTATGATGAGCAGTTTATTTATTTTAGTGCTGTTTGTTATCATACTATCAAAGGCAAATTCATCACTAATTCTTTGCGCCGAGATTACCGTAGCCCTGCCGCCGACGGCATCAGTTTGTTATTTGACCCTTTCCAAGACCAAACCAATGCTTTCTTCTTTGGAACAAATCCCTTTGGCGTACAGCGCGAAGGACTTATTGCCAATGGAGGCACTTTGCAAACAGACCTTTCGCTCTCTTGGGACAATAAATGGTATTCTGAAGCAAAAATTACAGAAGACGGTTGGACAGTAGAGATGGCTATTCCTTTCAAAACATTGCGCTTTAAAGAAGGTTCAACTACTTGGAAAACAAACTTTTATCGTATAGATAGCAAGTACAACGAGCGTTCTGTTTGGTCGCGCGTACCGCGTAATTTTCAGTTATATAGCCTTGCCTATACAGGAGAACTGGTCTGGGACGCTCCCCTCAAGAAGCCAAGTGCCAATATTGCGGTTATTCCCTTTGCAACAGGAGGGATTTCCAAAAATCACTTGGCAGGTACTCCACAAAAAAATACAAGTGGCATAGGTGGCGATGCTAAAATTGCCGTTACGGTGGATAGACAAGTTACTAACCTCGACCGTTTTGAAATCTTTTTCCCCGAACGCCGTCAGTTTTTCTTAGAAAATGCAGATTTGTTTTCTGATTTTGGAAATGCGCGTATTAGACCCTTTTTCTCAAGGAGAATAGGCATAGCAATTGATAAAAATACAGGTCAAAACCTTCAGAATCCGATTTGGTTTGGGGCAAGACTGAGTGGGCGATTGGACAAAAATTGGCGTGTAGGATTGATGAATATGCAAGCGGCAAAGGATGCAAGCATAGACCTGCCCAGTTATAATTATAGTGTAGCCGCTATTCAGCGCAGGGTATTTAGTCGCTCTAATATAGGGGGAATTTTTGTAAATCGGGAAAACTTTACACCGAATCGCCCT
>JALOMS010000739.1 GCA_025455345.1 Thermoflexibacter sp.
AAATATGTGCGTTATGCTTATGCTCACTTTGAGATTGATAAGCAGAAACTGCAACTAACTATCTATAAATCAATGGATAGAGTAAGTAAAGGTGTGCTATTTTTACCCTTCAAAGACCAAACCAATGGAGAGGAAACATATAGCGCAGGACGATATGTAGAAGTCAAAAATAATAATGGTAGCTCTATCATTATAGATTTCAATAAGGCATACAGTCCATATTGTGCTTATAATGAAACGTATAGCTGTCCTCTTCCCCCCAAGGAAAATCACCTCAATGTCAAAATTCTTGCTGGGGAAAGATATTCCCAAAAATGATTAAGAATATAAGAATGATAATACATTGGTCAAACAGCGTATCAAACCTTTTAAAAGTTAAATACGCTGCTTGTTATTCATTCCCTACACCACCACATTCACAATCTTGTTCTGTACTACGATTACTTTTTTGACAGGCTTGTCCACAGGGAACTTACCATTCACAAAACTTTTGCTAACTTGCAAAGGTAGTTTTTTATAGCAATGGGTTGTTGAAAAAACGCCAACACTGGCGCAAAAGAGCTTTTCATAGCAAAAAAAATGTTAGTTTCCTCACTGACATAAGCGCATATTTTAATGCTCACCATACCTTTTTTCACCTGCTTTGATGGCAATAGGTAAAAAATTTTGCTTGGGAGGTAGCGGGCAAGTAGCAAACTCTGTAAACGCACAAGGCGGATTGATAGATTTATTAAAATCAATCGTTGTATATCCTTCGTTATCAGGCTTTGGTACATATAAAAAACGACCTGCGCTGTATGTATTTTTCTTATTGGTAGGGTCAGCAAAAATAACAAAAAGGTCTTTTCCATTGTCTATTGCTTCTAACTTATATTGTTTCCCTTGCAATTCAAAAACGACTGTCCCTGCAAGTGGCTGCATACTTATTGTGCCAATAATATCTGTAATTGCAATTTTCTTGTCTGTTTGCGCTGGAATTACGCGCGCTTTGATTTTCCATTTCTCATGGATAGGAAACATTTTAATTCCTGTAAAATTTTGCAGGGCAGGGTGTTCCAAGTCTTTCAATCTAATGCCATATTTATCACCTCTTTTAATGACGAACCACCGTAGAGAGTGGTATTGAAGTTTGACAAAAGAAGTAGGAGTAGAAAAAATAATATCATTTTCAATGCTCTTTTCTTGGCTTTTTACTTCTACTTCATTCAATACTTCCATGCGAACTTGCCCATTTTCCAAGAAAAACTTACCCATAAAAGCAGGGCATTTCCCTTTTGGAAATACCAAGTCATTACTCGCATCACTTCCAAAAGTATTGCCTCCTTCTTTTAGCCAAAACAGACCCGCCAAGTTTAGCCAACCTTCTTCGCTTTTAAGGTCTTGCTCTCTTTTGGTATGCCACTGTTTTATTTCACTTTTGTAATCACTATCTCCAAATGATACAAATAAGAAAAAAACTAATAAATGAGTTAGAAACATCATTAGAACTATTTATGCTTACACTAATAGAAACAAATTTAGGTAAAAATCTTAATATTTTGACACTAAATAGTGGGATTATATTTCTTCATGACCCTCATTCTATCGTAGGAATAGAAAATATTTGTAAAAGAGGCTGTCCAAAAAGCCTAATACAGACAGCGGCATAAGCAAGTACCTCTGTTCCAATTTTTTTGGCGGGATTGTCCACAGGGAATTTCCTATTGACAAAAGTTTTGCTAACTTGCAAAGGTAGTTTTTCATAGCTTTGTTTACTGGTACTTCGTACTGAGAGAAAAACACGCAAATTGGCACAGAAAGCGAATTGCAATTGCAACAACAAACCGTTTCGGTTTTAGGTAGGTCAAGATTACAAATCCTGACCAGCAGGAGTTTCTCAAAACCGTTTTCAGGCATTGGTTTTGAGAAACCAATTTGTCAGTTAGCGTAACTGACAGCACGAGAATTTAGTTTTTTACGCACCTACAAAAGCCAAATAAAGTTTTTGGGTAATCAGAAAAGTGTACAGTATTATAACTTACGTAAGTATTTTTTTTTCGCCAATAGATTGCAAATGCCCTTTGATTTTTGTGGCTACTTGACCAAAGCATTGTCCTTATATCATCAAATTTTTCAGCATCCAAATCTGGTATATTGAGAAACTTATCATTTACCATTTGTAGATAAGTGCTGTTGGTTTTCTCTGGCTCATACTGTCCGAATACTTTTTTATAGTTCACATCCTCGCCTGCATACGAAATTTTACCAAAGGGAAGAAGAAGGTTAATTAATTCCTTTTCAACTGGTAAACGCCAACCATTAGGACAGATTTTTTGAGCAGTTTCCCAAGTGTATAAGTAGCCATATTTTGCTACATTGCCTAACTCATTATTATAGGCTAAACTACCACTACTTGTCTTGTATGCCAAATTCTCAGCCATCCAAACTTGCGCTCCAATTTTAATAACCTTGTATTTACGATTATCTCTTGTATCAGTAAAATATCCTAACTTACTATCTGTCCAAACTATTTCTGATGAGTTTGCCTTTAAATTAACTTTCGCACCTATCCTGCTAATGTATTTCGATAGCGTGTAATTTATTAATAATGAATTTGTTACACTCAAAATCATGTATTTTATAAAATACCCTTCAAAGTA
>JALOMS010000740.1 GCA_025455345.1 Thermoflexibacter sp.
ATCTTTAAAAAATGTACATTGGTGCTAACTAAACTGCTGCACTCATTCCATAAATCACTTGATGAGGATGTTGTTTCTGAGGCATGAAAAGATAACACCAGTTTATAAAAAAGGCAAACAATAGCTTAATACCTGTTGCTTGAAATGCTTTGGGATTTGTATATCCTTTTTCCTTTGACTTTTATTTACCCGAAATCAAAACAAAAACAGCGTCGTTTTTAAGATAAGCATTTCCTACACAATCCAAAAAGAAAATATTTTGCCTCATCAATTCTTCTGCAATTGGTTCAGAAACATACTCTGAAACAATTAACATAGGAAAATTTGACTTAGATTTATATTGGTATAGTTCTGCTTGTTGAATCACATAATCTAAGACACTTCTGGTCAGATTTGGCTTTATCTCAGTAGCTAATAACTTTTTTTCCCCATTGTTATTCGCAAATTTTAAAAAGCAATCTACCATATTGTTGGGTTCTTCAAAGATTTCTGAAACCAGTTCAAAACCTGTATTTTGATGAAATAAATACAATGCCTTATCTAAAACTTGTTTTTCTTTTTCTATCATTTGTGTTTTTTATAAAAAATGAACATTCAAATATAATGAACATTTTATAAAAATAAGAAAAATATTTTTAATAAATTTTGTGTTACTTTCTGCCGTTGATAATTCCCCCTGTCATTGTCCGAGTCCCTTGGACAACCTATCTTTCGCTTCCAACTCAAACACTTTCCATTGCTAACTTCTCAAACTCCATCATCACTTCCAAATGTAGATATTTTACCTTCAACTGATGTAAAATCTCTATACACCTCGCCTTGTCTTGAATAGCACTTGTGGCAAGCATATCGTTGAAAATGGTCGTTACCCAAGCCGCAGTAGGTTCGGATTTGAGAGCCTCTCTTTCTAAAAAGCTGAAAATGCGGTCTTTTGCTACCCTTGCTTTGTTTACCCTTGTGAGTACGGAGCGGAAGTAAAAGTCCAAAGTTTGCAAGCGTTCTAAGTCATCAGAAGCAAAGCGTTCCAAATAGTTGGTAGCAAAAAGTTGCATATTGACGCTGGGGTGTTGGCTTAGTTTACTCAAATAATTTTTGCCATCTTCTTCTTGGAAAAACTTGGTAATCAATTCCTTACCAAAAGACTCTATATCAGGGCGTACTGAATCTGCCACGCTTACCAAGCTATCCACGTCCCAATCTTGCGCTCTGAAATTTGCCCTGAAAAAGTCCATTGCCATCAAGCGCATATCGTCCCATTTTGCGTCTAAAAGGCGAATTGCTTCCTCCCTTTCGTAGCGAATACGCAATACATTCTTGTTATAAAAGTCTAAACACCAATGCCTTATCGCCAAAAGTTCGTGATTGCCCAAACTTACCACTTGGCGAATAGAAAGCTCGGCAGGGTTAATGTGCGTTTTTAAGATATGAAAACCAATGAGTTGTGCTTGACGGTAGTTTCCATAAATCAGTTTTAGTACAGTTTTGAGGGCAATGTGCGCCAAGTGATTCTTCAAATCGGTCAATAAAAATACGGAAATGTCCAAGTGCGCGCCTTCGTAGGTTTCCTTGCGGAAGCACGCCCCCACGAGCCAATCCACCAAGTTTTTCGCAAAATCGCTGTCCTTGTTTGCCAAACTAACGCATAATTTACTTGCCGCTTGCCTGATATTTTGATGTGGAGAGATAAGCATTTGTGCCAATAATTCTGCAGATTCAAGTAGTTTATTTTCAGGATATTGCCCAAAAATTTTCATACCGTTGGTACGCATTGCTTCTGAATTGCTCTCTAAAAATCTGTTTAGTACCGAAGTAGGAATCTGGTCAGCAGGAAGATTTCTAAGTTTCAGCACCAAAATCTCGCTTGCTAAAACATTATTTTGCTCCAAAGGCGAAGCAAGCAGTTCTTCCAACATTTTCCAAGACACATTTTCCAACAATTCGGGCGCAAGTTCTAACAAGACCGCAATTACATCTGCCACTTTTGCATTGTTTTCTACCGTATTCTCTTGAATAGCAAGCATTTCCAATACTGATTTACCAACAACCACTTTCTTCACGTCGTCTGACAAACGTGCCTTTGCCAAATAGTCTTTTGCCCAAGTCCTTACGTTTTCGTAATTATTGAATAGAAGTGCTGTAACAAAATTGCTTTCATTCACATAACTTTCTACCTCTCTTTCAATGAGTTGTAATGCCAAATTTCGTGCTTCTTCCAATTTTACACCCAGCAAAAACAAAATGAATTTCTTATCAATTGCTCTATTGTCGAGTCTTTTCTTCAAAATTTCCAAACCCCAGTTGGCAGGAATGAGGTAATCAGAAGAAAGCAATCTAATCACCATTTCTTCATCTATTTTGCTCTCTATTTGCTGATAATCAATATGTTTCTTTAAATTCTTGTAAGCAAAACCGTGAATAATATCCAAATGTCCTTGCAAAAGCAACTGCACATAAACTTGTGGCATTTTGTCCCAATGTTCGGGGAAAATTTCTTGTCTTTCAGGTATAATTTGCCCTTTTTCATTCACTGTTTGTTCTGCCCTGCTACTTGGCGTTGCACTGAACAATTCCTTTACCCAAGAAAGAGCCGCCACAAAGATAGAATCGTTATCTGGTTGAGATTGAAAACTTTG
>JALOMS010000741.1 GCA_025455345.1 Thermoflexibacter sp.
CTTTGCTTTTCTTTATATAGATTGAAAAAAAATAAAATAATGATGATAATACCAACAAACCAGATTAGATATTTCTGTTTTTGAACTATTGTTAATATTTTGCCAAACAAAGCTATTTTTTCTGTCTTAGTATTTTTTTGATTTTGTTGTGTATTACTTTGATTTGTCGTGTTTTCAGGATTTTCTGTTTGGTCATATTGCTTTTCTCTATTTTTAAAATTAGCATCATATATTTTGCGCCTTGCTTCATCTACAAGTACCTCATAAGCCTCCTGTATTTCTTTGAATCTATCTTCAAAAAATTTATCTCCCTCATTTTTATCAGGGTGAAATTTTAAGGATAATTTTCTGTAAGCCTTCCTGATTTCTTCATTGGAAGCACTTGATTGGACACCCAAAATATAATAGTAATCTTTCATAATTATTTGATAATAGGTGTTTTACTGTAATAGTTTTTTTGTTAGTCCGAATTTGCAGTTCAGACTTGTATAACACTGGACAGTTCCACTGGGGCAGTTCCACTGCGGTTTGTAATCCAACTTACTGATATAAAGCGAATTACAAATTCGCAATTTAAAGGTAAGTTAGTTTGTCATATCTTATAACATAACAAATTGAATTGATTAGTTTTCCATTTTTCACGTCTTATGACGTAAAAAACTACCACACTGTTGTTAGCTTGTTATGTGAAAACACTCGACAAATTGATTAGTTTTCTCATTCCATTTATCACGTGTTTTCACGTGATAAACTCACTGTATTCCCCATCACTTCTTTTTCTCCCAACCTAATTCTTCGCTATGTGCTTGGTAGTGCGTAATAAAACCCCAATCATCAATATTTTGCAAGTAAAAGCGAGCAGAGGAATAATAATAGTCTTCCGCTTTGCCTACCAACTGCCACTTTTCTTGCAAAGGATTCTGATGAATATAATTTAACTTTTGCTCAAAAACCTTTTTGCGATACATGGTGCTGATATAAGGTTTACTTTGCCAAAAACGATATTGCCTACTTTTTTCCTGCACCTTGAAAAAAGGCAACACTTTCGGGTGATTGGCTATCAAGTCAAACTTTATCTGTTGCGCTGTAAATTTTAGAAAATCACGTTGCACATCTCTTTCATCATACCTCTCTTGCATACGCCAAAGCAGGTGAATATGGTTCGGCATTATCACAAATCCGTAAAGATAAATGCGTTTATTTTCCACCAAAAACTTCAAGCTATCCATGATAAGTTGTTTGTACTTATCAGGTTTGAGCAGTTTTTGCCACTCATGGATAGTCGCTGTAAAAAAATAAACATCTCTGCGAAGCATGATTTTATACTTAAATGAGTTTCTCACGTGAAAACACGTGAGAAATTGACTATTTATATCTTTTTTTTACGTCTTATGACGTGAAAAACAAACCAAACTACTAACTTATTCACTACTTGACGGGAGAGCAAAAGATTTGCGCTTACTTATCTAACTCAAAACCAATACGTTTTGAGAGGGAAGCGATTTGTCGCCCAGAAGCACCTTGCCAATCGTGGGTTTGGTAGGTTGCTAAGACTTCGCAGGGTTCCCAGCCCTCCGCCTTTCTTGATAAGCCTTTTTTGATTCTTTCAATTTTAAACCGCAAAATTAATACGTATTTTGCGGACTTACAAATATATTTGAGTTATTTCAATGGAATAAGTCAGAAGCAATCACCTCCAAAAGTATCAATTGGACAAATATTTAGGTAACTTGATGAAATTAACGTTGTATTTTATTTTTCAAAAATCTTTCTTAAATTTTAAAGATAATACCTAATTTTCTATTTTTAAAATCAGGTTTCATTATTGCTTTTATTCGTTTTTATCAATCCAATTTACCCATCTCCATACTGTTATGAAAAATAAAGGATTGTTATTCATATTGCTTGTGGCTATGCCTTGCTTTACTTTTGCTCAGGTCAGGCATTTGGGCATTGGCAGGGCTTCTGGTTTTGCGAATGCGGCTGTAACACTCAATGACCAATGGGCTATCTTTAACAATGTCGCAGGCTTGGCATGGATAGATAAGACTTACTTGATGTCTGTTTATGACAATCGCTTCAGTATGAGTGGCTTCAATACAGTATTGGCGGGCATGGTAGGAGTAAATAAGTGGGGAGTTGCGGGAGGTTGGACTATTTCGCAGTTTGGCAGTGATGTTTACAGAGAAACTAATCTTTCGCTTGGACTAAGTCATAAATTGGGCAATGTAAGCATAGGCTTGAGAGCCAACTATTTCCAAATGTCCATAGAAGGATTGGGAACAAGAAGGCGAATATTATTAGAATTTGGGGGCGTTATGCAACTTAGCAAAACGCTTTGGCTCGGAGCGCACATCTACAACTTCAATCAGGCAAAAGTAGCTGATTTCCAAGATGAACGCTTGCCCGTAGTGATGAAAGCAGGACTCTCTTATCGCCCGACCAATAAAGTTATGATTAATTTGGAAACAGAAAAAGACATTAACTTCCCCCAAACTATCAAATTAGGCATAGAATATAAGATTGTTTCTTCTTTGGCATTGCGAACAGGTATATCTACCCAACCATTTATCCAAAGTTACGGAGTAGAGTTTTCTTATTATGCCTTTAATATACTTTACACCTTAA
>JALOMS010000742.1 GCA_025455345.1 Thermoflexibacter sp.
GCAAAAGGAGACCAAAGCGAAGCCGTCATGCCCATACTTTCTAAGCCTCTGTTAGTCCATTCATTACAAGTATCAAACAAATGATAACAACCACGAGCTTGGAAAAAATAGTCATCATCATCATAGCCTTTGTGATAAAATATAAATTTTTGATTTTCAGATTTTTGGAAAGATTTTTTGATGAATGTGATGAGATTCGCTAATTGCATCTCGCTGAGATAATATTTTTTTATATTTTCATTTTCCTTTAGCGCATCTTGATGAAAAGTAAGGTGCATAAGACTTTCGGTAGGCAAAAATATTGCTTTGAGTGTAGTTGATAGTGTAGGGGTTTGATTGTTCAGATACCCCAGATAAAAGCCTTTATCGCCCCAGCCCAAAGATATGTATTGATAAGCTACATATTTATTAGCGATAGCAGTATCTATTTGGGCTAACCAGTCAAATTGTTGATTTCTCAAAGGTAAAATCAAGTCTGTATGAAAACCATTGGAAGAGATGTAGATAGGTATGTTTTGTGTTTCTTTGGAGGCTGGTGCATTGATAGGGAATAGTGTACCAAGTACGGCAAGTACAATATATGAGGGAATGACAAGTAATAAAATAAGTAAAATCTTGATAATGAGGTAGGTGATTTTTTTTATATTATATCTTAGCTTTATGTCTATCATGGTTTCTATGGTGTTTTTATTATAGTGGTAATCTCACCCAAAAAGTAGTCCCCTTGCCTACTTCGCTCTCAAAGCCCATCTGTCCACTGTGCTTTTTGACTATCTTTTGGCAAATGTCCAAACCCAACCCGCTCCCCTCACCCGCAGGTTTGGTAGTGAAAAAGGGTTCAAATATCTTGGGCTTTATCTCTTCAGGTATCCCCTTGCCTGTATCTGTAAAACTCACCACTACTTGACCACTGTCTTGACCAATGCCTACTGTGAGCTTTCCTTTATTGCTCATTGCCTGTAAAGCATTGTGTATCAGGTTTGTCCATACTTGATTAAGCTCGTCGGGATAACACCATATCTCTGGAACAGGTTCGTAAATTCTTACTACTTCCGTATGTTGTTTCAACAAATTGTGATAAATAGTCAGTACAGTTTCTACGCCACTTTTTACATTGGCTTGTACTTTTTCTCCTAAGTGGTCTTGGCGAGCGTAGGTCTTGAGGGCAAAAACAACCTTAGAAGCCCTGTCCACAGCTATTTGGATATTGTCTGTGCTTCTTTGTTGGTTTACTAAATGATACGCCGTTTTGACGATAAAAAGAGAGTTTACGTCTTGGAAAAGAGGTACAAATTCCATGTATCCTTCGTACAGCCCCATGCTACTTAGCTCGTAGGCGATTTCGTCTGCGTCTTTAATTTGGGCTTGTTCTAAGTGTGTCTGTTGTGTTTTTCTGATTTGTCTTTCTTCTTTGGCTGAAACTAACTGTTTGTTTTCTAAGGCTTTGCTTACCAAATCAAAAAAGAGTTTTTTCTTGTCTTCGGAAAGGATTTCAAAGATTTTTGGAAGCTCGGTTAGAGAATCTTTGAGGTCTGTGGCGATATTGCCCGCAGAGGCGCGGATAGCTCCAAGAGGCGTATTAATCTCGTGGGCGACATTGGCAACTAACTTACCCACAACAGCGAGGCGTTCGGATTGAACGAGTTGGTCTTGGGTAGTTTGGAGGTTCTCAAGCGTAGCAGAGAGTTCTTCTCTTTGGGAGTTAATTTCCGCATTTTTTAGCTCTATTTGGTGGAAACTCTCGGCATTTTCCAGCGCAATCGCCGTATAGATTGCCAAGTTCCTGAGTATATTGAGTTGATAATCAGTATAGGCATTTTTGCGGAAGGATTGTACGGTAATCAGCCCAAATACCTTGTCTTGATTTTTCATCAGTGGAAGATAAATCAGCGATTGGGGTTCTTCTGCCACTGTCCCATCTTCTAATTTGACTTCCTCTATAATTGTCGTTTTTCTTTCTTCTTTTGTCAAATCATTGATAAAGATTTCTTTCCTATGTTCTATGCACTGTACTGCCCATTGGGTTTTGTCTTGCATACTGCGACTATAAGGCAGATAGGCTACCCCTTTTTCCATGGCTAATTCATACTTGATTTCTTGTTGTTGTTCTTTGTAAATGCCTATGCCAAAAATAGTAGCATCCATGAGTTGATTCACGCTTTGGTAGAGTTGGGAAAAGATAGTTTCAAAATTGAGAGAAGCCGTAATTTTCTTTCCAATTCCATTGAGTAGTTCTAAGTTCTCATACGCTTTTTGCAAGTTGTCCCTTTGGGCAAGGACTTCCTCATTGATTTGGTAGAGTTCTTCACTTTGCTGGGCAATTTCTTCATTTTTTTCTTGTAAAATTCTGTTTGCCTTGCTTCTCTGCCTATTGTTGCGAATGATGAGTAACAAAATGACTATTAGGGTAAACAAACCTCCTGAAAAGCCTAAAATATAGCTACGGCGTTCCTCTTGCGCCAATTGTTTTTCCTTTTCTAAAAGTTGTGCTTGAATTTGTTTTTCATAACCTAACTGTGCATTGGTAATTTTTTGTAGTGCTTCTGCATTGATGAGTGAATCTTTCAGAATAAGGTGGAGTTTCAGGTAAGGATATGCCTTGTCGTATTGTTTTTGTACATCATA
>JALOMS010000123.1 GCA_025455345.1 Thermoflexibacter sp.
CTGGATTTTGGACTCTGAAAAGAACGAAACTTACTTTTTTGAGGCGCAAAAGGCTTGGGAAAAGGCAAGTAAGAACAAGTCTTTTCGCAAAGTTAATACAGATACGGCTTGGCAGAAGTGGCAGAGCAAAGACAAAAAGGTAGTGCCGATGAAGCCGAAACGCAAAGTGCCTTTCCTACGAATTGCCGCCACCGTTGCTTTGTTGCTTTGTGTGGGTTTGGGTTGGTATCTAATTAATAATCAGGAAGTAGCGCAGGTTGCTTTTGTTACCAAAGAAAAGGCAGATTCACTATTGTTGGCAGATGGCTCGCAGGTATTTGTGAATAGAGAAAGCAAAATTACTTATCCCAAAGAATTTTCTGATAAAAAGCGTGTGGTGAAGTTAGAAGGAGAAGCATTTTTCCAAGTCAAATCTGACAAAGAAAAGCCTTTTATTGTCGAAACTCAAAGCGTTGAAATTCAGGTAGTAGGCACTGCTTTTAACGTGAAAGTTGCTCCCAGCAGAGGGAAAACCGAAGTAGTAGTTCAGGAGGGAAAAGTGTTGGTCAGGAGTGCGAAAGATAGTATTTTCTTGACGGCAGGAGAGCAAGCAGTCATAGAAAATGACAAGGTGCAAAAGAAAGAAAACATAGAGGATAAAAACTTTCTTGCTTACAAAACGCGCCTTTTGGTATTTGAGAAAACGACCCTTGACGAAGCACTTACCAAAATTAATACCTTGTATATGAGTGAAATAACTTTAAAAAACCCTGCTTTGGGCAAGTGCCTCATTACCGTAACTTTTGACAATGAAAGCATAGAAGGCATTACAGAAATCATCAGCAATACCCTACAAATGACCGCAAGCAAGCAAGGCAATCAAATTATTTTAGACGGGAAAGGGTGTGAGTAGATTTAGAGTTTTTACTTTTGTATATTTGTAAAAAAGTAAAATCTTTCCATGAAAACACATCATCACATTATTAACGGAGATAGCAGGGTAATGAATGACCTCAAAAATGAGAGTGTGCATTTGGTTGTTACCTCTCCTCCTTATTGGCAACTCAAAGACTATGGTACTGATAATCAGATAGGGTTTCATGAAAGTTATGAAAGTTATATCAATCACCTCAATTTAGTTTGGGCAGAGTGTCATCGAGTTTTGCACAAAGGTTGTCGTTTGTGTATTAACATAGGCGACCAATTTGCAAGAGCAGTGTACTATGGGCGTTACAAAGTCATTCCCATTCGTACTGAAATTATCAAATTTTGCGAAACCATTGGTTTTGACTACATGGGTGCAGTGATTTGGCAGAAAGTAGCAACGATGAATACCTCTGGTGGAGGCGCAGTGATGGGCAGTTTTCCTTATCCAAGAAATGGTATTTTGAAAATTGATTATGAGTTTATTTTGATTTTCAAAAAACAAGGCAATGCTCCAAAGCCAAGCAATGAGCAGAAAGAACTGTCTAAAATGACTACTGAAGAATGGAACGAGTATTTTAGTGGTCATTGGAATTTTGTAGGGGCAAAACAAGACCAACACTTGGCAATGTTTCCCGAAGAATTGCCAAAAAGACTGATTAAAATGTTTTCGTTTGCAGGGGAAATAAACCTAAATTAAAAGTTATGGTAGAATCATTAGTACAATGGACTTTATTGAATAATCCACCAGAATTAAGCAAGTTTCTCAATTTTGATATTGCTAAAATAATAGGGCAAGAAATCACTACTGATTTTAGTAGAATAGATTTTGTGTTGGCTAATTCTGCAAACAATCATCTTATTGTTGAATTGGAAACCACACTTGATAATAAAGCAAAATTAAATTATTGTTTTAATCAAACATTAAATTATAAAAACGTAAAATTTTCAGAATTAACAAGTTATTGTATTTTGTATGCAGAAGAAACAAATGCTAAAAATAAGAAAATCATTGAAAAATTTGGCAAAGAAAATGACATTTTAATACAAACTTATTCATTAGAAAATACTAAATCCTTATACACAAATACCGTAGAAAGACTAAGTTTGAATGTAGGTTTAGCTTTGCCTAATCCTAAAAATTATACAATTTGTTATTTAAGGTGGCTAAACAAAATAATGAAACCTTTTTTAGATTTTGGAAAAGAAGAACTAACAAACGAAGAAATATTCTTACCATTTGATAACCCAAGCAAAAGTAGAACTAACTTCAACTGCCACGAAAGAATAGCATTTGACTTTGAATTATTTTCACTAAAAAAGTCTAAATACATACTTACTAATTATGGCAGGTTGTTTGTTGAGAATATTAGCCCTTTTGTCTATAATACCAGTAATGTTTCTTCTATCAACCTAACCAATGAACAAAAAAGGTTGCTTTTAAAAGTATTAACCAATGGTAATTGGGAGGATAAAATTCATAAAGTTAATATTTACTGGTTTTTACGATTTGTGGAAGTTACTAATGGCGCTTGGTTACCCAAAAAACACGACTTTGAACAAAATAAATTAGATATAGCAAATGGCTTGTTCAATGTTTCTTATAATGGTAGAACAATGCACGAATTTTTAACTTGGTGTAGTAACTACTGCCTTGAGTTAGGCTTAATCGAAAAAATTAAATCAACAACAGATTATGACCAAGTTTTTCTTACACCTTTGGGTGTGGAAGTTAATAACATTTTTAGTTTGGATTTAACTTTGAAGAAAAGTAGAATGAATTTAAGTTTTAAATATTTGGAATAATGAATCAACATTACATTAAGTTGCTATTACAAAACGATAAAAGTATTTTGCAAGAACTCGGCACTCGTCTGCACGAAAAAATTACCCAAGTGGTCATTCCTGAGTGGCAAGCGGCTTTTGCAGAACTAAGTGAAAAAGATTGCATAGATTATATTTACAACTTGACGATTAATCGCACTTTTGATGGTTACATTCGTGAAAAGTCAGTAGTTTATGATGGATTAGCTAAAATTTTCCCACAAATCCGTTTCGAGGAAAGTCCACCCGAACTCGACCATGCAGGAGATGTGGACTATTTAGGTTATGTAACTGAAAATAAAGCATTTGGTATTCAAATAAAACCTACTACCGCCAAGTCTAATTTTGGGAACTATTCCATTTCAGAGCGCATGAAAGCAAGTTTTGAGGATTTTAAAAATGACTTTGGAGGGCAAGTTTTTATCATTTTCAGCCTTGACGGTGAAATTGCAAATAGAGCGGTGTTGCATGACATAGAAAAGGAAATTCAGAAACTTTCTATCCAAATTCCTCAAAAATAATTCATATTCTTAGGCAAGGCAATCAAATTATTTTGGACGGGAAAGGGTGTGAGTAGTGGCAGAGATAAACTAACGATATGGTTCTTTCTTTTTCTGAGCAAAAAGCCAAGCCAATAAATCAGGCTCTTTGTACGCATTATTCCAACTATCATGTTTGACATCAGCATACTCTGTATAACGCACATTACCACCTATTTCTGTTAAAGTTTTGAACATTCTCCGAGAGGATTCTACTTTGACTACATCATCTTGCGCCCCATGCAATAGCCAAATAGGAATATGTTTGAAGCGTTCTGCTTTTTGTTCTATACCTCCACCACAAATAACTATGGCTGCCACAAATAGCTCAGGACGGCGCATTAGTACATCAAACGTACCAAATCCACCCATAGAAAGTCCCATAATGTATAATCTTTGAGAGTCTATTGGGTAATTCTTTTTCAAATCACTAATTGTTTCTAAAATTAATTGCATTACAGGAGCAATCTCTTGATTATAAACCTGTTCGTTCCAGCCTGTAGTCCCCCAACGTTGCTGAGGAGGGCATTGGGGAAACATGACAAAAGCGGGGAATTGGGTGCGATATTGAGGATTTAGAAATAATGTCCCTCCATTTTTTAATTGTGATTCATTATCTAAGCCCCTTTCATGTACTCCATGCAAATGAATCACTAAAGGATAGGATTTGCTTGTTTCTATGGAGATTGGCTTTAACAAGCGGTAATACAAGGTATCGCCCTGCTCGCGACAATACGTACATTTATCATATTCACTGAAGTTTCCTGTCATTTTATTTATGATTTGCTTGTTAATGTATCAGATTCATAGATAGTTGCACAAAAAGTATATCCGTTGTTAGGCGAATAAGTAATAGGGAAACAACATTTTCACCTAAAAGCAAAAATACATTTAAAATCTGATAAAGTAGCAGATTTTGTCAAAGAATATACAGTATTCCTAAAAACAAAAGCCACAAGCACCAAAGGCACTTGCGGCTAACACTTAAAAAACTAAACCTAAAAAACCATCGTCTATTAATCTATTAACAACTTATTTATTCTATTGTAACTGTTTTGCTGGTCTGATTTTGTGCTGACTTGGGTATAACAACATAAAGGATACCCTCTGTATATTTGGCAGAAATACTTTCAACATCTACCTTATCAGAAAGCGAGAAAGTACGTTTGATGTTATGCTTACCAAACTCTCTACGACTATATTTCTTAGTATTTTCTTGCTCTTTTATTTCTGTCCAAATCGTCAATTTGCCTTCTTTGACTTCTATTTTAAAGTCTTCCTTTTGAAAACCGGGTGCGGCTAACTCGATAGTGAAATCTAACTCATTTTCTACGATATTGGTTGCTGGAGTCGCATATTGCATTTTTTCCTGCCATTGCTCTTGCCATTTTTGCCAATCACTTCCACTTCCTACCGCATCTGCCCAAAATTTGAAAAAAGGTGCGTAACCGTAGTTACTTCTCTGATGTCCAAATCTCATAATCTTTAAATTTTTTTAAATGTGAAATAATGTATTATCTATTTGTTCCTCTTGATGTTACTTACTTTGGTCATATCTATTATTGTTTTTTAGCCCGCAGTAACAAACACATTATTCTATTATTCAACTTATGTACCAAGCCAAAAAATAAGACAAATTAAGACATTTTGTCATATTTTAAGTTAAACAATAAAGCAAATTAAGACATTTTGTTATTTTAAAAATAATTTTTATTCCATTTATTGTGCATTTTGGCATAGTTATTACTTTTAAAAGCTAAATCCATTGATTTTAATTTAAAAACATAATGAAAAAACAGCATTTGATTTTTTTATTTTTGACAATAGCAGTATTCATCATGCCCCTTTTTGCTTCTGCTCAGAATAATGCTACCTATTTAGAAAAGTTTAAGAACCTTGCAATAGGTAAACGTTGGGGGTTAAGGCATTTTATTGAGAAATATCCTATCAAAAATGACAAAGAAAAAAAGAAGATTTTGATAGAAAATAAGAAAGTCATACAAATAGACGGAAAAGAATGGGTGATAGATACGCTTATTAATGTGCATGATTGTCAGCAAGAGTTCTTAGACTTGAGAACTAACAATACTTTTGCTTCGACCAATGTAGAAAATGGCGGAACTTGGTCATTAGATAATGATAATCAGGTTGTTTTCCGTAAAGGCAATGGTGCTATTTATCTGAAAGCAGACATTGCCTTTGTCAATGAAGATAGTTTGGTGCTCATTGACAACAGCAACCCCGACGATATATTCACACAAATATTTAAAATTTGTAATCTTAATGATACTACTTTTGTCGACTCGCGTGAAGTATATAAAATATGGAATGTCTGGGGAGTAATTGGTGGTTATCAGCGTTGGGAGCAAAATGGAGTGGTAGAATTAGGCATTACGCGCTGGCGACAATTGGAATGGAACAGAGTGATTTATGCGTTTTCTGCTAACTTAGAAATAGACCCGATTAATGCTATGCACGGCACTTCTTTGAATCTCTGGACAGAAGATAGATATTTCGCTTATGGGATTGCCGCAACAGCTCACAGTGATTTTAAAGATTTTTTTGTAGGTATCAAACCTATGGCGGGTTTTAGTTTCAATAGATTATTTAGCAATTCGGGCTATACGGCTCATGTGATGTATGCCTACAATTTTAATCTTGGTGAAAATAGCTCCGAGTTTGTCAATCGCCATTCTATTACTGCTCGTCTTAGCGTGCCATTCTTCAGGTCATTTAGAAATGTAATTAGAAAACCTGACCAAGAAAACGATTACAACTAAAAGTAAGCCAAACATTTGCTGATAAGATTTTAAACAAAAAGCACCAAACTTAACAAAATTTGGTGCTTTTCTATTGATTAAGAACGTTCTATACAGTCCCTTCTTTCATCTTCAGCTCCTCGATTCGCTTGCCGATTTCTTCTGCCTCTGCCATTTTTTTATCCCCTGCAATTCTATTCGTCTGCCAAAGTGTATGCGCCTCTTGCATGAGTTTAGCATACTTCTTATTGAGTTTTTCTATTTCGCTCTCTTTTTTGAATAGTCCAAACATAAAAGTAGTAATTTTATAATTTTCTTCTTAATAAAGCATTTGATTGGACAATATGTTTTATAAATTTGGAAAATATAATCAAACTCAAACCATTATCTTACAAAAAATGATAAAAGCTAAACTTTTGATTTACTTCACCTTAATTTTGGTAAGTATAACTACTTGGAACTGCGGCGGCAAAGAAACGCAAAGCACTACGGCTACCCAAGAAGATGGGAAGCCCGTCAAAGAATATACGATTGCCCAATTTATGAATACGATTCGTATTAACGGCAGTGCTTTTTCGCCTGACGAATCCAAAATCTTGTATAATTCCAACCAATCGGGAATTTTTAATGCCTACGAGGTGAGCAAAGACGGTGGAAACGCTACGCAAATGACTGATTCTAAGGACAATTCTATTTTTGCTATTTCTTACTTCCCACAAGACGAGCGCGTGCTTTTTGATTCCGACCAAGGTGGCAATGAAATTACCAATATTTTTGTGAAAAACTTAGATGGCAAGATTCAGAACCTCACGCCCGACACCACCGCCAAATCAGAATTTTTTGCTTGGAGTTTTGACAAAAAAAGTTTTTTCTACACCTCTAACAAGAGAGATAAACGCTTTTTTGACCTCTATGAAATGGATATTGCGAGTTTTAAACCGAAAATGGTCTATGAAAACAAAGAGGGGCTTTTCCCTGCGGTCATGTCTAACGACAAGAAATATTTGAGTTTGGTGAAACCTATCACGACCAACAATACCGATATGTACCTGTACGATATGCAAACCAAGCAGACCAAACTGCTCACCCAACACGAAGGGGATATTTCTTTTAGTCCCCAAACTTTTGGCACTGATAGCAAAAAACTGTACTACACCACTGACGAGGGGAGCGAATTTGCCTATCTCAAAAGCTACGACATCGCCACTGGACAAAGCGAAAAGGTGGAAGAAACCAATTGGGACATCAGTTATATGTACTTTTCCAGAAACGGGAAGTTTAGGGTCGTAGGCATTAACAACGACGCAAAAACAGAAATTAAAATTTATAATACTGCTGATAATCAGTTAGTTAAACTGCCTTCTTTGCCTAATGGAGAAATTACCTCCGTCAATATTTCTGATTCTGAAAAATTGATGACTTTCTATGTAAGTAGCTCTAAATCACCCAATAATCTCTATGTTTATAACTTTGAAACAAGTGAATACAAGCAACTTACCAACTCCATGAACCCTGAAATCAACCCAGACGACTTGGTAGAAGGTGAGGTCATTCGCTTCAAGTCTTATGATGGCATGGAAATTCCTTCCATTTTATATAAACCTAAAAACGTAAAACAAGGCGAAAAACTCCCTGCCATGCTTTGGATTCATGGAGGACCTGGGGGACAGACTCGCCTCAATTACAGTGCGACTATCCAATATTTAGTGAATCATGGCTACGTGATTTTGGCGGTAAATAACAGAGGCAGTTCAGGTTACGGAAAAACTTTCTTTGCCGCAGACGACAAAAAGCATGGCGATGCCGACCTAAAAGATTGTGTAGAATCTAAGAAGTTTTTGATAGGCACAGGCTACGTGGACGCTGAAAAAATTGGCATTATGGGTGGTAGCTACGGCGGTTACATGACGCTGGCAGGGCTGACTTTCACCCCTAACGAGTTCAAAGTAGGCGTAGATATTTTTGGCGTATCTAATTGGTTAAGAACGCTGAAAGGGATTCCTTCATGGTGGGAGGCGCAACGCAAGGCACTCTACACCGAGTTGGGCGACCCCACCACTGCCGATTCCGTAGCTCTTTACAACAAATCTCCGCTTTTCCACGCCAGCAAGATTACTAAGCCACTTTTGGTGATTCAAGGGAAAAACGACCCAAGAGTAGTAAAACCCGAATCGGACGAAATCGTAGAAGCGGTAAAAAAGAACAATGTGCCTGTGGAATACATTGTTTTTGAGGACGAAGGGCATGGTTTCTTGAAAAAAGAAAATGAAATCAAGGCTTATGAAGGCATTTTAAAATTCTTGGATAAGCACTTGAAACAAGCAAGCGAAGGGAAAATAGAAAAACAATAGCAATACACTCCTATTAAACTAAAAACGGTCAAATCAGCAAGATTTAACCGTTTTTTTATTATTTCCTTTTCAAAAACCACGCATAACCGCAGTAAAAATTGATAAATTCGTTATAATTTAAGACCACTCAAGTAGCAGAGAGCATCACACTATATAATATTGCTAATAGCAGTGCCTTTTTCATGGAAAACGTAGTTTTTTTAGTCGAGTTCAAAGACTATTTTCAGTGCTTCATCAATTTGTAAGAGGTAGTTTTTTTCTATTATTCCCCTAATTGCCACCAGTCTTTCTTTGTAGTCCACAGGGCGAGTTTGCAAACAATCAGCGACAGAAGGTTTAGAGAGTCCATTAAGTTCGGAAGGCTGTAAGGTTACATTGGTGCTGATGTGAGCTTTCCTTTCAGACCATTCTGTAATAGGCACTACTTGAATAACAGGCAGTCTTTCATTGTAAACATCATTGGTTACTACGATACAAGGGCGCACCTTACCTGTTTCAGAGCCTTTGGTCGGGTCAAGATTAAGGTCTAATACCATGCCTCGTTTGATTTTCATATATTCATATCATTTAAAGCACTTTCTGTTAAAAACCTTAGCTCCTCATCTTCTTCATACATTTCTGCATAAAGTTGTGCTGAAAAGGACAGTTCTTTGCGCCTTTGCAGTTCTTTTTCGAGTAGGTGAAAAGCATACAAAATCAAATCTACTTCACTATCAAAACCCAATTCTTTGAATTGGTAAAGGATAGGTACTTTTTCTTTTGGAATGTCTAATGTAAGCATACTTTTATTTTTTTATCAAATCTAAGAAAAGACCAAGAGAAAAAGAAAAACTTGGTTTGCTTTTTTATAGGGTATCAGGTTTTTAGTTTTTCAGAGAGATTTTTCTTATTTTTGTGTTAAAATAAAACAACACACATGGCAAAGACTTTTGAAAAGTGGAAGATAGATGAGGTCATAGATACTTTTGGTATCAAACGAATTTATGATACCAACTACTTGCCTTTGGCAGAGTGGTTGGAGGCTAAGACAGTACTTACTGATTTTGAGAAATTACAGATAGAAAAGCTAAGAGTTGAGTTACAAATCAATGCCGAGTATTGGAATGAAGATGAGTTAAAATTCTTTTTTATTAGCCCTTTTCTCAATGAGGTCAATCTCAAAAGCCCTTATTACAAGATGTTTACACAACGCCCTATTTCTGGCGAAGTCAAAGGAATATTGATGAACGGAATAGTAGATTTGGTCTTGGCAAAGGGCGAGGCAGCTCCCAAAAAGCCTTTTTTCTTCATCCACGAATATAAACAAGAACAAAAAGGAAACAATGACCCGATTGCTCAATTAGTTACAGAAATGTTAGTAGCACAGGCACAAAATGACTCTGAAATGCCCTTATATGGGTGTTATGTGATGGGAAGGTTTTGGTTTTTTGTAGTTTTGCAAGGCAATGAGTACGCAGTGAGTGATGCTTACACCGCCACACAAGATGATATTTATCAGATTGTGAGTATTTTAAGAGCAGTGAAAGTGAAGATAGAGGAAAGTATTAAAAGAGAGCAAAACAAATAAGCAAGGTTCAGATTTTTTCATACCCTAACTCCCATCACC
>JALOMS010000124.1 GCA_025455345.1 Thermoflexibacter sp.
AGTTATATAATCGGTGTATCTGTGGCATTTCTGGTTTGTAAACGTTAGATGGCATCCCATTGTGATGTTGCAAGACGAATTATTGCAGCTTCAAAAATCCTCGTGACTTTTTAGATTGTGTTTGTTTAGTTTTTGTAACATCCTTTTACTATTCAATTTTTAGGTTTTATCCGCTGCTACAGTCATTGCCAAGCATACGTCAGTGCTGTGCAACACATGCCGCATTGCATCTTCGAAAACAAACAATCCAGTGGCTAAAAGACATTTTGTTCAGTCGGCAAAGGATGTGGCGAACAGCACTGCAAGTCTTGTTAGAGCCATTAAGGTTTGTTGCTATGGTTCTTCTCTGTCTACGAATTTGCGGTGATATCTGGGAAAGTCTTTGATTTGCGGGGTCTATATATAACTTCATTTCATCACAATGTAGGCAGTAGCATTGATAGAAAATACGTTTAAAGGGTTGTATTGAGTATCTAAGTTAGAATTACTACTTGGCATGGGAGGATTAATCAAAAATTGGGCGGCAGTAATTTCATAATTTGCAATACTACCATCACTATCAGAAGCTACCACATTGCCCACTATGGTATTGGTAGGACTGCCTTCTACCACACTAAAAGTCTGAGAGGCTATCACTGGTGCAGATGCCGAAACAATATTTACCATAAAATGTGCTTCTCCTCTTCCCCCCTTACTATCAGTTGCCATGATATGTAATTTATATGTATTCCCAAGTGCAATTTGAGATGCACCAATCAGTGTAAGTGTACCTGTGCTACTAAGTGCAAATATGGTTTGTTGATTAGCAGGTATCTTGGTCGTACTACCATTAATCTCAATATGATGAAGCATATAAGTAAGTGGAGGGTCTCCTGCTTGGGCATCTGGGTCTGTTGCCCTAATCTGTCCAATAATATATTGATTTTGAGCTGTATTTGGCACATTAAAAGTTGTACCAACCAAGACAGGCGGCAGATTGGTAGAACTATTGACAATTTCTACTACAACGGTAGCCGAGCCTGTTAGCCCCTGACTATCAATCGCCTGAATACCAAGAGAATATACTCCTATTGTGGCATGATGGTCGGCAATAGTAAGTACACCTAAGGAATTGATAGCAAAAAAATTGGAAGTGTTTCCGCTAATAATCCTAAAATTAGTAATATTATTATTAACATCTGTGGCTTTTACAGTTCCTATGACTGCATTATCTACAACCTTAGTCGCTTCAATCGTAAAACGTTGGTTAGCGGTTACAACAGGAGGCTGATTAACAGGAACTATACTGAAATCCTCAAAAGAATAATTGATGAGAGTGCTTGATGATGCACGTCTTTTAGTCGCAAATATACCCGCAAAACTTACTTTTTGTCCATTGACAGTTACACCATTCAAGAAGTTAGCAGGTAAAGCAAGTGTTCCTACGGTAACTTCACTGCCTTGATTTAGTCTATAAAATCCTGTAATTGTGAGATTTGTAATATTTACACGCATACGCAACGTAACTATACTGGTATGTAGATTAGTAACGTTTGTGCGATTAACCACATCTGCGGAGGTTTCTGTGGAATTATTATTAATTTCTCTTCTCAACTGAATAGAACCCGTATTGATAACTACTAACTTAAAAAAATTTGCCTCATTTAATCCAAACCACAAACCTGCCTGCTCGGACTGTGGCGTAGTATCTGTATATGGATTCACTATACGAGTTTGAATATCAACAATATGATTATCCGCATCAAAAGCAACACCCAGTGTATTGATTTGCGAGTTTGTTTCTGTACTTGTAAGACCCGTACCTGATGGTTTCAAATAGGCAATCCCTTTATTCGATTGGATTATTAGTCGCCCGCCACTGATACTAAGGCGAGAAGGCTCGTAGCCCGGTACAGTTGCATTAGAAATAGCACCATCTGCGGATATGCGCGCCGACGGAGGGTCAGTCATTGTAAAACCTGTATTCAACAAGCCGCCCTCTGCTCCCCCAAAAGTAAGATTGACAGGAATTGTCCTAATTACTTGGGAGCAGGGAAGGGTACTGATAGAGCCACATTGGGCTAATGATTGTTGTACTATGCCAGCAATCCACAAAAAGACCATGCACAATCTTAAAATATTGAGGTGGTTTTTAATAGAAAAAAGTCTATTTTCTCTATTAATTATGATGCTTAACTTTTTCATAATCATAAAATTAATAAATAGCCATAAATAAAATACGCGCTAAGGCAGATACACGACGAGTGGGTATAGGTAGTTATAAAAATGTAAGTAAAATAAATAATAGGTGTAGCTTTATTCCTATAATGTAATAGAAACCTTTGGTAAATATTTTTTACCGTTTATTAATAAAATACGAATAACTAATTTACGCAACGGAGAGTTTAATATTAGGCTTAGTAAGAAAAGAATAGCCAAACAATAAATTTATTATCAAAAAAAATGAATGAATAAAAACTATTCTAATCACAAATATAAAAAAAATTTGTTTTTTATCCAAAAATTGCATTTAATTTCAAATTTTTCCTTATAATATTTCATATATTGATATTGGACAAACATGACTTTCAAGGATATTTATATTTTCCCATATTATAGACAGACGCTTGTTTCTGCTTTTTCGCAAGAGCAGATATTAGAACGACTTATGGAAGTAACCAAAGAGCATATAGAGGCGGGGTATTTGGCGGGAAAGTACGAATTTAATGGAAGAATAGGAGATGCGGAATTCCAACTATCCAGAATGATTACCCAACCTAATACTTTTTTGCCTCTTATCAAAGGGAAAATAGAAAGTACAAAGGCGGGTAGTATTCTTTTTGTTACTTGTGAGATGTTTTACACAACCAAAATCTTACTTTTTATTTGGACAGTGGTACCTTTTATGATATTTTTAACCAACCTCATTTTGTTAGATGGGTATTTTTATGCTTTATTGGCTCTTTTTTTTGGTTTGTTCAACTATGTAGTTACCCTTGCTAATTTTCATAGGCAAAGAAGGATAAGTATGGAAATCTTAAATAGGATTTTATCTTAAATTCTTTTATGGCATGAAATTTTTAGGTATTTTTATCAAATTTAAAATTCCAAGCAAAATATGGCTATCAAAAAGTTATTTTCCCTGTTATTGTTATTTTCTTTCTTTTCTTCATTAGGATTTGCCCAATATGCAACGGGCTGTTTGGTGGATTCGGTCAGATACATGAATGTTCCTATGAGCGCGCCCCTTATGCGAGGTGATTACAAAGTCCCTACTGTGGCTTCTTTGAAGGAATATTGTCCTATCCCAGGCGACCAAGGCAATTTTGGTACATGCACGGCTTGGTCTGCGGCTTATGCCTCTCGTACTATCCTCTACGCTAAGCGTAAGAATATTTCGGGGAAAGAAGCACTGAACAATCTTGCTTTTTCGCCTTCTTATGTTTATAACCAAATCCGTATTACAGGTGATTGCTTTTATGGTGCATATATTTCTGACGCACTTTACTTGCTGAAAACACAAGGCTGTTTGTCTTACAAAGAGTTTGGTTATGAGTGTGATAGGGAGGTAAAAGGAAGTGAAAAATCAAAAGCAAGTAAGTTTGTAATCCAAGATTATAAGCGGTTGTTTATGTATGGAGCTAACAATAATATTGGGAGTAGCATTGTACGTGTAGTCAAGAAAAGCCTTGCAGAAGGCAAGCCTGTAGTGGTTTCTATGAGGTGTTTTGCTTCATTTGAAAAGGCAAAAGGTATCTGGAATCCCCCAACTTCTAATGATGCCAATAAGGGTTATCATGCAATGACCGTCGTCGGATATGATGATACTAAGTTTGGTGGAGCAGTAGAGATAATGAATAGTTGGGGTTCTGCATGGGGCAATGAGGGATTTATATGGATGAAGTACAGTGATTTTGAGAAAAACTGTGTAGAGGCTTATGAGCTTGGAGATTTCCCGCCTGACCCCAAGGACAACGTTATTCCATCTGAAATGCTTTTTGCGGGAGAGGTATCTTTTAAGAAATCTGATGGGCAGGTAATGGCGGCGGCTTTGAAAAACGGTATCTATAAAATGAAGCAAAATTACTATTCAGGTACATCTTTTCAATTTTTCATTAGTCATCAAGAGCCAGTATATATGTATGCTGTTGGTTCTGATTTGAGCAACAAATTTTCTGTCCTTTTCCCTTATGACAAATTTATTAGTCCACTTTTAAGTTATAAAAGAGGAACTATTGCCTTCCCAAGCGAAGACCATTATTTGCAGTTAGACCAGACCAAAGGAAGTGATTTTGTCTGCGTGTTTTATTCTAAAAAACCATTAAATATAGAAGCATTGGTAAAGAAGATGGAGTCTGCCACTGGTTCTATCAAAAATAGGGTTTATCAAGCGATTAATAGTGAAGCTCTTGTACCCGCAGAAGTTCAGTACAAATCTGAAAAAATTAGTTTTAATTTGAAAACAGCAAAAACAGACAAAACAATAGTAGTACCTCTGATTATAGAGATAGAACATCAATAAGATTAAGAAGATTACTGCCCAACCTTGTCAATGCTAAACATAGTAGCATAGTTATCAGCTACCCTGTTGGAAACTTCTCCAAACATGACGGTTCTATTCTGCCCTATATCGATGAGATTAGGGCTATTGAATAGACGACTTACTTCTACATTTATATCCAATACATTGGTTTTGTTTTTTTCTACTTTTAGCGTAGGATTCATCTTGAGATTGATGACTCGGTAGTTTTCATCTGCTCCTATATGATACACTAAACCTCTTCTCTCTCCTGAAGTAGCGAAAACAAAACCTTCTAATAGCAGGAATTTATAGCCTGTTTTCCAATCCCACGCCATATTATTACTGGGGTCTAAGTCCCCTACTTGGTCTATAGAAAGGTTGCGAGCTTTGTCGACCCCAACTGCGAACTCTATTTGGTCGTACTGCCCGATAGGGATATTGGAGAGTGTAGCTTGGTCTATATGAGAAGTTGCTTTCCTTTCTATCAAATAATAACTGTCTGGCACAGAAAACATCTTTCCCGTTTGTGAATTGATTAGTTTTACATTACTGATGTAGTATTTGAACTCATTGACCAAGAAACTTGCTCCTTTGGCTGATGTATAAGAAACATTTTCTAATACCAAAGGAGAGGCATTAAAAAGATTTGCAAAATTGATATTTATACTTGCTTGTTCTTCTTCTAATTTATTCTCACAAGAAAACAAAATGCTAAAAGCAGAAAGCAGAAAGATAATTTTTAAGGAGGATTTCATAGTAATAATTTAAATTAAGTAACTGTGCAAAATTAATTTATATTATAGTTGTTAGTTAAGTATTTGATTATTAGTATTTTGTATTAATTCATAATTTATAACTAATAATTCATAACTACTTATTTGAAATAACTATCAGACATATTGTCCATCTTCTCTCTAAAAAACGGTCGAATGATGAGTCGGGTTGCACGGTCATAGGTAAAATAATTCCATAACCAGTTCAATAATATGACTACTTTGTTGCGAAAGCCAGCTATAGCAATGAGATGAATAAATAACCAAACAAACCAAGCAAATAAACCTTGAAACTTCCAACTTGGGAGGTCGACTACTGCCTTGTTGCGTCCTATGGTAGCCATACTTCCTAAGTCTTTGTATTTGAATGGCTTGGGGTTGTTTTTTTTCTTAATCATGCCCAGCAAATTTTTGGCAAGTGTTTTTCCTTGTTGGATAGCAACTTGGGCAACTTGTGGATGACCATTGGGGTATTGTTCTGTTTTCATAAAAGCAATATCTCCTATGGCAAATATATTCTCGAAACCTATAACTTGACTGTATTCATTGGTGATGATTCGATTGCCGCGAGTAATTGCTTCTGTTGGAAGACCGTCAATGAGGTTGCCCGTTACGCCTGCCGCCCAAATGACAGTACGAGAGGTGAGCTTTTTGCCATTACTCAAGGTAATTTCTCGCCCATCGTAATCATTAACTCTGGTATCGAGCCAAATATTGACGCTAAATCTTTGCAAATAGTCAAATGCTTTTTTTCCTGCTATTTCTGACATACCATTCAGCAATCTTCCCGAACCCTCGACCAGATGAATGTCCATTTGTCTGAAGTCTAACTCGGGATAATCCGTAGGTAATACGTGTAGTTTTAGCTCTCCCAAAGCTCCCGCTAACTCTACACCTGTGGGACCTCCGCCTACTATGACAAAATCCATCAGACTTTGCTTCTCATCATAATCTTTGACCAAAGTAGCCTTTTCAAAATTTTGTAAGATATGACTACGCAAGTCCAACGCCTGTGGTAACTGCTTCATAGGGAATACAAGTTTGGCTATATTATTATTCCCAAAATAGTTAGTTTTAGCCCCATTAGCAATCACCAAATAATCGTAGGACAAGTTCCCAATAGATGTTTCTATAATTTTTTCTGTGGGATTAATCTTTTGTACTAAAGCCAATCGGAAAAAGAAGTTTTCCTCATCTTTGAATAATTTTCTTAAAGGTCCCGCTATCGAGTCTGGCTCCAAACCAGAAGTAGCTACTTGATAGAGAAGAGGTTGGAAGGTATGATAGTTATATCGGTCGAGCATTACTATTTGTAAGCCCTTGTTGAGCAAGTGTTGGGCAAGATTGATTCCTGCAAAACCACCGCCAATAATAACTATTCTTGGAATATTCAAATCGGGTATGTGCATGGCTACTGCGCCATGCACTTCAAGGTCTTGATATGGCATAAAAGTATTTTTTAGATTTATCGCAACAAAAATAATACTTTTAAACTATATCAAAGGAAGAGAAACGACATATTCTATTAAATCTTTGTTAGAAAACGTAAAAAGATTTTTCAAAACCTCTTAAGCCCTAAATCCCATGACCAAAACATCGTCTGTCTGCTTAGAACCGTGTCGCCAATTCTCAAATTCTTGGGCAAGTAGTTCTTTTTGCTTTTCGATATCTTCTTGGTGAATCCGAACCAAGAGGTCGCTTAGGCGTTGTTTACTATATTTTTTACCTGTTTCTCCACCAAACTGGTCAGGGAAACCATCAGAGAAAAGATAACAAGTAGTAGGTTTGCTTATATCAATGGTATGTTTGACAAAACTCTTTTCTCCGTCAAGATTTTTGAGTTGTAAGCCACCCAAAGACATCATTGTTCCTTTGATAGTGTGCAATTCTCCATCTTGGACATAAAACAATGGGTTTTTTGCTCCTGCATACTCTATTATTTTCGCAGTCTTATCTATGACGCAAAGCCCCATGTCCATGCCATCGCTATTTTCGCTTTCTTCTTGATTGAGCATATAGCGAATGCCGTGGTGCAACTCGTTTAAGATTTTTTCTGGCGAACTGATGCCTTGTGTATTAATGATTTTTTCTAACAAAGCATCTCCTACCATGCTCATAAATGCGCCAGGTACACCATGACCAGTGCAGTCAGCCGCTACCAAGAAGGCTTGTTTGTTGCCTGTGGTGGAGTTTACTCTTTCTGTAAACCAATAAAAATCTCCGCTTACAATATCTTTGGGTTGGAACAAAATAAAACATTCAGGAATAGCCTGTTGGATAAGTTCTATCTGAGGGAATGTCGATTTTTGTAACCTTTGTGCATAATTGAGGCTGGCTGTAATATTAGTATCTTTTTTGTGCAGTTCTTGATTGATTTTTTGTAAGTTTTCTGCTTGCACGTGCATTTCCTCATTTTTTTGATTGATTTCATCTACTTTTTCTTTTAACTGCTCCGTAGCAATTGCAAGGTTTCTGTTAGCCTCTTCTACTTTTTTCTTTTGCCTATTCATGTATCTGACCAAGGCAAATGAAGCCAGCATAATTACCCCAAAAATAGCGGCAACAGAAGACAAGGCGAGCAGATTTTTTCTAAAATCAGACTGCATTTCTTCTTTTTCTTTCTCTATGGCTTTGATGAAGTCATCTTCTATCTTATTTTTAGCAGAAATTACAGAACGCATCATTTCCAATCTGTTTTTAGTTTGCTGTTGATTATGCTCAAAAACTTTAGCATTATCATTCAGCAATTCTTCCAAACTGGTCATATAACTTTGCAAGACCTGCTTCTGAGTTTCATTCAATGATTTATCTTTTTCTAACTCCTCATTGATTTTATCTATTTCTCCTCTGACGCGTTCGCTGGATACTTCAAACAACTCTTTTTCAGCATTTAGTTCTTGGGATACCCTATTAAAACGACCTGCATAATCGCCTTTGCGAATAGTATCTGCCTTATTAGCAATGGTTTGAACGGGAGGATTGGTTTGCGTTTGTTGAGTATTGGCTTCCTCTGTGCGCGGAGAGCGGGGTAGCTCGCTACGCACCAGAATCAATACTTTATTGTCCTCTGTATAATCTGTTTTGATTTTATCAAAGCCCTTGATGATAAATTTGACAGAACGAATGTCTTTGCTTTCTAAAGTAAACTTCCCTTTATCATCAGTGGTAAAAAAGCCCGCACCAACGGCATTGACCGAAAAATTAGCAATAGGGTGAGTGTTTTCATCTAAGACATTGACTTCATAGATAGTAGATTTGGGAGTGTTGGAGGCTATTTCCTTGCTATTATTGAGGTCATCTTCAGTAAGCAAGGGTTCGTCCTCACTTCCTTTGAGCATAATATAAAGACTCATTTTCTTTTCATCATACTTCACAAAAGAGGCATTGATATGCTTACCGCCCACTAATATTTTACTTTTATTGCTGAAATTTTCATCGGGAGGGATACGCAAGTAAAATACGCCTTTTTCATTGGTAATTGCTACGTCCATCAGCGCAACACCTTCTACGGTAATCCATGCTTTCTTTACAGGCTTGCCATCAGCATTATAAATTGTGCCTTTGATAGTTTTCGCATTAAGTATTTCATCTTGCGAAAGTTTAATAATTTGGATAATCAGTAATTCTTTCTCTTTGTCAAATTTCCAAGTATCAAGTTTATAACCTGATTTGTAAATTTTCACGCTACTGATATTGGCTGTTTTGGAGGGAAGTGTAGCACGAAATTTTCCCATAGAAGTCGCTTGTATGTAAAGCCCACTTTCTATGGAAACTTTTACATCTCCAACTGCTCGTCCGTTCTCGTCTATAATCCGTCCGTTTATCTCCACATTACCGCTTTGGGCAAAGGATAAGGTAATAGATAAAAAGAATATAATAAACGCTGATAAAGTTACAACGTATCTCATATTTATATTTCTTAATGGGGTAAGGTAAATCTAATGAAAGTTTAAAATATAAAAAATAAATTGGTAAAGTCAGATATTTTCATTTTATTAGCAAAACTTACATAAAGTTCTGATAGATAATGCCAATCGAAGGTAATGCAAATTATAATATTTTTTACATATAGCTTTATATTGTTGTCATTTTTTATGCCAAAATGAGTGATTTTACAGATAATATTTGAGTAAGTATATGGATTGCAGGTAAAAAACTTAAAAATATATTTGAAATCGCCTTTTTATATCCTCAGGATAGCAGAATTTTTATACTAAAAAATAGATTAAAATATTACCTATAATCTTATAGAATAAAAGATGAATTGCTATCATATTTGCTTAAATCTACCAAGTTTAGCCCAAAGTATAGAATATAGTTTGCGTTTTGCCACAATCTTTGTGCATTTTATTGTATTTACTCATTTACTTATAGATGAGGACGAATGTCGCATATCCAAACTTTTTATTATCTTGCTCGCTAAAAATTATAGACAAATAACGCCAAAATACGCAAATACTCATGCGAAAACTGACAATGAATGAACTAAATCGGATTTCTTCCGAGCAGTTCAAAGAAGAAGCTAACGAAAATCTGGTACTTATTTTGGACAGTGTAAGAAGTATGAACAATGTTGGCTCTATATTCCGAACATCAGATGCTTTCAAAGTTGGGAAAATATATCTTTGTGGAATTACTGCTACTCCTCCTCATCGCGAAATTCATAAAACAGCTTTGGGCGCAACTGATTCCGTCCAATGGGAATA
>JALOMS010000743.1 GCA_025455345.1 Thermoflexibacter sp.
CTACATCATCATGGGTGGCCGCAAGCGGATCAACATTGCGCGAGACATTGACCAGTTGGGCTCAAAAAAACAATGCGTATTTGGAATGGCAATCACCGTATGATTACCCGATTACCAATGCATTCTCATTTGAAGGTGAGTTCGCAGGGGCGGTCGAAGAGTTATTGACGCTGTATCAATCGGATAAAAATCCACCCAAGGGAAAATTATATCCCAATCAACCGAACGGACCGGTTGTGTTGGTGGTTAAATAATTTTTATTTATCTGATTTGCCCGATCCGTGCGTTTAATAATTCCGCACGTTTTTTAATTCGTCCGGGTTTTTGCACTTTGGTTACTCTTCCTTCTACCATTGCTCCGTTTATTTCTATTGGCGAAACAACTTTAGCTTGGAATCTTTCACCTTCTTTGGCTGTGTCAGTATTTAAATCACCGAGCAATTCTACGATTAACTCAGTTTCGGCAGGAATAATGATAATTTTTTCATCACTATTAGTTGGAATCGGAACAGGTTCCGGTTCGGGTTGTTTTTTGGAAATAACCGGCGGTTTTGGCATTTTTGTCTTAGGACTATCAGCCGTTTTTGGCGACATAACGCCACGTTTTGCTAATCCTTCAGGCAAAGCCGCATCAAAAGTTCTTTTTTCAAAACCTGTATTATAACCACTCTCAAAACCTTGTTGATAACCATCTCGATAATCTTCCAATTTTCCGTAAGATTCATTAAAAGCACGGTCAGCTTTGGTATATTCACGATGTTTTTCATAGCTTTTTTGTGAATTTTCAATTACATCACGATAGCCAGCCATATATCCATCTGAATAACCTGTGCGATAACCACGTTGTAGTGCTGTTTTTGAATCTTGGGCAGAAACGGTCGGAGTCAAAAGACCTAGGAAAGAAATCGAGACGAGAACCAAAATAAGTTTCATTGCTAAAAAACTATTTATAAGTTTCATTTCTCCTCCTTATCAAAAAACACGAAACTTTCGTTTCTACAACAGTTATACATCATTAGTTAAGAAATTACAAGAAGTTTTTTTGAGTTTTTTCCACAGGGCAAAATTATTAACAGATTGGCTTATTTTGTTGAAAATAAATAGAGTCTGCAAAGGTTGAATTTCGCAGACTCGAAAAGATAGAATAATTTTGATTATTTGCAATTTATTTTTATCAGAGTAATTTTTGTAAAGGTAACTGAACATTGCCAATCCTGCAACACATAGCTAACTCCGCCCGCGTCTTCGTTGCCTTCTATATCCGCCACAACCTGTCGGCTAAAATATGACTGTGGGCGATTTTATAACTTTGATTTTAGATTTTACAAAGTCCCCAATTAATCCAATTTTGGTTTTAAGTTGTAAAGAAAAGCAACAGCTAGTATCCCACTAGTTATGAAATAGAGAGAAATTGTGAGTGGACTATAAAAAAAATTTATCACAATTTCTCCTAAAACGCTTTCAGATTTTTCTTGAATAACACCTAAATTTTCTACATAAAAAAGATAATAACTAATAGCTATAGCTAAGCTATATCCAAGAATGCTAAGAAATACTGTAGTTATTAAAAACGAAAAATAGAAATCCTTAACTTTAAAATTTCTAATAATTAAATAAAATACAGGAGCAAAAAAAGGATAAAAAATTACCGATATATAAGCGATTGCTACTAATTTTTCCATATTCATAATCTATTAAAATTAAACGCTGTTTTTGAATTTGTTAATCACAAGCTATATAGTTAGAGCGAACGCATTAAAAATGTCAGCTAGCAAATTATTAACTAAACAAAGCAAAATAAACAGACAGAATTATTTTATTTATCGAATGAAGAAGTTCGCACGAAAATTGAGGATATGATTCGCACTTACTAACGTGTAGGCTTCCGCAATCATCATTAATATAAAACTGTCTATATACTTAATTCTGATATTAAGAAACAGTAACTAAATGTATTTTTTAGAAGAGTTACAGCGACAAATTAAGCAAAAGTAAGTTCTAACTGACTTTTATTGATTTCGCCTAAATGTTGATTAGACAATGGTTTAAGTATTTATGAAAAATAAAAATAGACGTTTGCTAAATACTTTATTTTCTTATTTTTTTTTGATTGTAACTGTAACTCATTATCAAACTATTCTGAATTGTGTAATATCAGTTAATTTAGAGCTTTGGCGGTTTCAAATACTTTTTGAAACCTGCCTCGTTAAAAGGTCTAACCTCCTTATATGCTAGATTAGAACATCTTATATGTTCTTTTCTTGCGTCTTCCATAAAATCGTCATTTGCCTTTGAAATATCCATAACAAGTGTAGTAGCTGATGCTAAAACTCCTACAGTAACTGATATAGCTAAGCCTGTTAAATATCCAGCAATCGTAGTTTCTGTAATAGTTCCCAATACTACACCAGCAATAATTCCTACAACAACTGATATAGCAAGAACAGCAACAGATTTACCTATAGCATATCCAACTGCAATATGCCACTTTCCAAGAAGTCCCTTATTACCCGCTAAAGGGTTTCCCAAAATCGCTTCAAACATACAGGTATCATAAATAGAATCCTTGTTCGATTCGCCTTTAGGAACATCACCAAGTGGTTTAATACCAGTTCCACCACC
>JALOMS010000744.1 GCA_025455345.1 Thermoflexibacter sp.
AAATTATTTACAAAGTATTTTACAGCACTGCCTCTGATTTCAATTTTCTGAATTACAGAAGGAGAATTTTCATTACTTATAATATTAGTAGATTTGAAATCTCCTACGTAAGTGTAGGTACTATTTTCGTAGATATTATATCTCGCTTTGCCGTTATTTTGATATTCAAAAGTATAGTGATTACTATCATCTTGCCAAAGCATCAGTCCAAATCCATCTGTTAATCCATTGATATGGCGCATTTTCAATATAATATCAATATCAGCCCCCGATTTTATAGGATATGATTGGGGTAAAGCCGCCCAATTACAAAAATCTTTTGTATTATTTCGGAAAATATACCCTCCATTTTCTATACGCGATTCCTTTTGCATTACTTTCTCCAAAGACCAATTGTATTTGTCAGATGTATCAAAATCATCATATAAAATAACTTGATTGGTATTCATATTGATTACTTTTAGAGATTTGAAATTAACAGTTTGAGAACCACAAGCCCGCAGACCTACTTTAGTCAATCTCAATCCAGCAAAAGTATCCGCTCGGACAAATTTTCCATTAAGAAAATACTTAAATTGATAACTGTCTTCTA
Organism: Thermoflexibacter sp.; assembly: GCA_025455345.1. Lineage (GTDB taxonomy): Bacteria > Bacteroidota > Bacteroidia > Cytophagales > Thermoflexibacteraceae > Thermoflexibacter. The sequence continues at coordinate 593 of JALOMS010000744.1, forward strand.
TTTCTACTCTCTGCACATTTTCTAAACCTGCTTTGTTTCCCACTTGACCCGTCCATGTATTATCAACCACCCATTTGTCATTAATAGATTTTGCATGAGATATTTCTCCGTCGGGATACAAGGAAAAACTTATCATATTACTATTATCTTGATACAGACCTATGCCATATTCTCCTTTTTTCTCACCTCTTTCCCACACAGACGTAAGTTCCACAGCAAAATGAGAGGGCAAGTTTAAATCCACCCCATCCCAATAACACCAATTATCCTGTGTAGTTTGGATAACATAATTCCCATTTTCTATGCGACGCTCGTAACTTAAATCGTCAAAAAAAGCCCACCCTAACTGATTATTATCGAAAGTCTCTATGATTTGCTTACTAAAAGCGATTTGCTTTTGGACTACATTGATAATCACTATCGCGCTAATAATGATAGCTATACTTACAAAAGCAAGTATAATTTTTTTCTTTTTTGCTTCTTTGAGTTCAAACTCTCTTCGGACTTGATACGATAAGCGAAGAATATCTTCTTTATTAAGAGAACTCATCTCGTCCAAAGCCTCTACATGGGCAAGTCTTAGACTTTCTACATCCTCTTCCTCTTGATTTTTACTTTCAAATTCTATCACTCTACGGCGAATTTCTGCCAGAATCTGCTCTTCTTTGGATTTGCTTTTCATATCATTCTTTTATTAAAAATAAATTAAGATAAGTAACTATGCAAAATTAATTTATATTATAACTATCAGTTAAGTATATGATTATTAGTATTTTACATTAATTCATAATTCATAACTACTTATTTTCAAATAGATTTGCTTAAAACAAACTATCATTTCTTACTACGTACTTTTCAAATATTTGAAATAGAATATGCTAATTCTCCTATATTTTAATCAGTGTAATCATAAAGTTAAGCAACTATTTGCAATATTACTACCATGTACGAGAAAAAATAAATAGAAAAAACGGTTTTTACGTATTATCACCTAAAAAACTGAATGTGTGCTACAATCACAAATGAATCACCAGTTCTTTGCCGTTGTCATAGTTAATCGGACAACTCCCGTTAGTCAAGATTTGCAATCTTGACTGTATTAAATTTGAATTTGCAATTCAACTAAATAGTTTCTAATGTTTTTCTAAGGAAGCAAACTTGCGAGCGTCGCACCGTTCAAAAAGTTTGCTTCTTTTTATTTTCACACTATAAATAAAATATTTAGAATCAATAATTTATAAATTTCATAATCATTTACGAAAAAAATCGTAGATAAAATTTGCATTTACGAAATCTCTCGTATATTTTTGTACGAAATTAATCGTAGATAATCAATTAACAATAGACAATTATCAATTATCAGTAAAATAAAGAACAATAAAACCATCCAACCATTTTAACTATTCAACTATTAAACAATAAAAAAAATGATAAAACCCACAGACTCTGAGTTAGAAATCCTGCAAATCCTTTGGCAAAAGGGCAACTGCACCGTCAGGGAGGTGAATGAAGCACTCAACCAAAGTAGGGTAGGGGAGGTAGGCTATACTACTACCCTGAAAATCATGCAGATAATGTACGAAAAAGGCTTAATCAGCAGAGATGACAGCTCTAAAACGCACATTTTCACCGCAATAGCAAAGGAGGAAGATACGCAGAAGCAACTTTTAGACCGCTTCATGGATTCGGTTTTTAAAGGCTCTGCTATGAAAATGGTGGTGCAAGCCCTTGGTAATCAGAAAACAACGCCCGAAGAACTTAGTGCTATCAAGAAATTGATAGATGAGATAGAAAAGAATAAGTAATGATGAATTATTAATTAGGAATTATAAATGTAAACGAATTAATAAAGTCTATTTATCATACTAAACACTAACATCAATCATCTAACATCTACTAATATCAGTCATCTTAAAATTAATTTATATGGAAACACTCATTTCGTCAAATCTCACAGAAGCAATCAGTTGGACTATCTTGCACTCCGTTTGGCAAGGAACTTTGGTCAGTTTATTCCTCATGCTTTGCAT
>JALOMS010000745.1 GCA_025455345.1 Thermoflexibacter sp.
TTTTAATTCTCTGATATTGCCTTTCCAAGTATAATTTTTGAGTTTTTCCAAAAAGTCCTTTTCCAAACTTTTAATATGTTTTTTGATATTTTTTGAAAAATGGTTTAAAAAGAAGTTTGCCAATATTCCTATGTCTTCTTTACGGCTTCTTAGGGGAGGAATTTCTATTTTGAAAACAGAAAGGCGATAGTACAAATCACTTCTAAAATGCTCTTTTTCAATTTCTTGCAATAAATTTCTGTTGGTAGCCGCTATGATTCGCACATCTACATGAGTAGGTTTGGTTTCTCCTGTTTTGATAAAAGACTGTGTTTCAAGCACTCGTAACATCTTGGCTTGCAAGTCCAAGTTCATTTCGCCAATTTCATCTAAAAAAAGTGTGCCTTCGCTTGCTTCCTCAAAAAGTCCTTTTTTGTCAAAAATTGCACCAGTAAATGCGCCTTTTTTGTGTCCAAACATCTCTGATTCAAGCAAATCCTTCGGGAAAGCACTACAATTTACCGCTACAAAAGGCTTATTTTTTCTTGGGCTTGCTTGATGAATCGCTTGGGCAAAAAGTTCCTTGCCTGTGCCTGTTTCGCCTTCTAAAAGTACAGAGGAATTAGTAGTTGCTACTTTCTGTGCTAAGTGAATCGCTTGCTGAGTCGCTTTGGATTCCCCTAAGATATTTTCAAAATTAAACTTCGTATATACTTGATTTTCTAAGGATTGAATACGCTGTTGTATTTTTGCTTTCTCTACTGCTCGCTCTGCGGAAACTACAATTTGCTCATCTTCATCTCCTTTGGTGAGGTAGTCAAAAGCTCCTAATTTCATTGCCTTGACCCCATCTTGAATAGTACCATAGGCAGTCATGACAATCACTTCGCAAAAGGGATATTTGGCTTTCACCTTTTCCAAAATGGCAATACCGTTGTCATCTGGGAGTTTGACATCTGTAATAACTAACTGAATATCATTATGTTGCTCTAAGATTTGGAATCCTTTTTGGCTGTTCCCTGCTTGGTAAATGGTATAACCTTCTAACTCCAAAATTCGGGCAATGAGTTGTCTTAATTTTTCTTCATCATCAATGACTAAAATACTTCCTTTGGGCATGGTAGATAACAATATGTTTTCAAAAATTTTATAACTTTTTGTTTATTAAATAATTAGGATATTTCTTCTAATTACATATACTAAGATAATATGTATTTTTGAGTAAATCATACATCAAACTACATTTTGCTAACGATTTGAAATTTGATTTTTTATTTCCTTGCCAAATCACAAATAACTCATAAATAATAGCTTACAACCATAACTAAAAGGAAGCAGTTTATTTTCGGTCGTTTTTGTGAGGAAGTGAGAAGTGTTCTTACATTCAACTAATGAATAAACTTTTTTTTTAAAATAAATTTTTAACTATCTTAGATTTTATTTAATGAGAAAACCATGAAAAAGATTTCTTTGTTGCTTATAATCAGTTTTTTACTGTTTATAGCTTGTAATACTGTTTATCAAAAAAACCAAGAACTACCCAATCTAAAATGGGATAAAACACAATCAATAGCGTTTGATGTAGAGATTCCTGAAGCCAAAATCTACGGAATTTCCATTAATCTGCGGCACACATCACATATACAATACGGCGATATTGCCGTCAAATTGGCTATTGCTTCTGCCGAACAATCTGGCAAAGTGATTGAAAAAGAGATAGTTGTCCCAATTAGAGATAAGCAGACGGGGCATTTACTTGGCGAGGCAATGGGAGATATTTGTGATACAAGTTATACAGTACAAATACCTTTTGAAAATAAGGGTAAATATACGCTAACTTTGCAGCAAACTAATGAAGATGAGGCACTTACTGCAATGATGGAAGTAGGCATAACGATTACTAAATAAGGGAAATACAATAAGAATAAAGATTTTTAAAGAATAAAAAATATAGCTTGTGTATTATTTTTTGAATGAGAAATTATATTTCCCACCCGTAGAAAAATCAGATGAAGATGGTATTTTAGCTATTGGGGGAGACCTTTCTCCAGAGAGGCTTTTGTTGGCTTATCGCTCAGGTATTTTTCCTTGGTTCAATGAAGATGACCCTATTATTTGGTGGTCGCCCAATCCTCGTTTTATTATGTATCCTCATGCCATCAAAATTTCCAAAAGTATGAAGCAAATACTCAAAAGCAAAAAATTTGATATTACTTTTGATACAGTTTTCCGAGATGTTATCACTAATTGTCAGATGATTAGACGCAAAAGGCAGGCAGGGACATGGATTACAGAAGAAATGTTGGAAGCATATACCCATTTGCACGAGTTGGGCTTTGCTCATTCGGTGGAAACTTGGCAAAATGGAGAGTTAGTGGGTGGGTTGTATGGAATATCTTTGGGGAAAGTATTTTTTGGTGAGTCTATGTTTGCAAAAGTGAGTAATGCCTCGAAGATTGCTTATATTTCTTTGGTAAGTAATTTGCAAGCACATGATTTTGAATTGATTGATTGTCAAGTCTATACAGAGCATTTGGAAAGTTTGGGCGCAGTTAATGTTCCAAGAGAAGAATTTATGCATTTGCTGGCTAAGGGTTTAGAAGGTAAAACTTTACAAGGGAATTGGGCTTATTTTAATAAG
>JALOMS010000746.1 GCA_025455345.1 Thermoflexibacter sp.
ATTGATTACCAAAATCGCTTAATGATAGTGATTGGAGCGGCATTTGGGGCGTTAGTAGGCTCTCGGCTACTGGGTGCGCTGGAAAATCTCACGCTGTTTTGGGAATACAAAACCAATTTCATGTACTATTATGCCAATAAAACCATTATTGGTGGTTTATTAGGAGGACTTTGGGGGGTGGAGTTGTGCAAAAAAATGATAGGGGAAAGCCAATCTTCAGGAGATTTGTTTACTTATCCGCTCATTGTGGGCATTGCTATTGGGAGAATAGGGTGTTTTTTAGCGGGGCTTTCGGACAATACACATGGGAGTCCTACGGATTTTTTCTTAGGGTATGACTTCGGAGATGGTATTCTGCGACATCCTATACAGTTATATGAAATTGCTTTTTTGTTTTTATTATTGGTAGGTCTGATTAGCTTGAGCCGAAGGGTCAAATTAGCAAGTGGGGCTTTATTCAAGCTGTTTATGATTTTTTATCTGACTTTTCGCTTTTTTATAGAATTTATCAAGCCTGTTTATCTCTTATCTTTTGGGCTTTCGATTATCCAACTTGCCTGCTTATTGGGCTTGCTTTATTATTACAGATTTATTCTAATGCCCAACAGACTAATGAATCATTAGAGATAAGTCTGTCAGTTGGAAAGACTGACAGACTTATAGATTGCTTATCTTCTTCTTCGTCCAGAAGAACGACCTGAAGAGGAGCGTTTTTTAGAAGATGAAGAAGAGTTGTATCTATCAGAAGACTTGTTGCCAGAGGAGTTACTTCTATTTACTCTGCTACTTACTTTTTCTTTGAAAGAAGATGCGCCACCTGTGCGTTTGTAGAAGTCAGGATTTGCTTTTTCTCCATGCGAAGAATAAGTGCCAAAGGCTGGTCTTCCGTCGGAAAGTTGTCCGTAGTAGGGCTGTCTTCCCATGTAAGTTCCGCGATAATTGTCATACTGATTGCGATACATGAGGTTAGAAGCCAAACCAAACATAGAACTCATAAAAGCGTACTGCCCATAAAACTCCCAAAATGAGGTGCCGTTGCTTCCTGTACTCCATTGCCCGTATTGGGAATTGCCCACGTAGCGGTTATAACCCGGAGGCGCAGCGACTTTGGAGAGTTGTCCTTCATTTTTGGAGGCGATTTCCATACCCATGTTGTTTTCATTTTGAAGGAAGAAACCTTTGCCTACTTCATACCAAGCTGTAATTTGCTGTTGCGGCATGGAATCTTTCTCGGTAATTATCTTGTACTGGTGTTTAAAAATATCTTCTCCAAAGGTTTTTTCTTCTATGTCCATGTCATAGAGAATAATGCTAAAGTTTCTTTCGCTATCCATTTGTTTGATTAGCTCATCTACGGGAGATTTTGCATAACGCGTCTGTTCGGAGGAACAAGCAACCATGAATAGCACGATAATAACAAATACAAACTTTTTTAGTACATTTAATTTTAGTGATTTCATTTTATTTAATGTGTTTGTTTATTTTATTTTAAAACGTAAAGCTAAACAGAAAAGTTTTATGCTTTGTATAAGGAAAAATAGAAAATAGAACCTTTGTTGGGTGTACTTGTCGCATTAAGTTGTCCATTCATCTTACTGATGTACTCTTTTGCCAATTGTAAGCCTAAGCCTGTTCCCTTTTCATTGGCAGTGCCTGCGGTAGATTCATATCCGTCTTTGCCCAAAACACTCATTAACTGTTTGTCTGTCATGCCTATCCCCGTATCTGCTATGACTACTTCCAACATTGTTTCGCTTTGGTCTTCGATAGAAACGCGCACTGTCCCTTGGGGGGTGAACTTTACGGCATTGGACAATAAATTTCTCAATACCAAGTTAAGAATATTCGTATCTGCAAATACTTCAGTGTCTTTGGGTACATAATTGATAAGGCTTATGTTTTTAGCTCTGGCAATGGCTCTAAAAAAGTCCATATTCTCCTCAACGACTTCCCAGAGATTGACCACGATGTAAAAAGGCTTGGCACTTTGTAGCTGATTAAGCGACCATTGTAAGAGGTTTTGCAAAAGAAAACTTGTATGCTTGAGGCTTTTCCCCATTTCTAAGGTTAGGTTTTTGATTTCATTATTTTCTTCTTGCTTAATCTTGTTGTCAAGAGATGCGTGTTGGTATTTGATAACAGATAGGGCATTACTTACATCATGGGATACCACAGAGAGCAACCTTGTTTTGGTGGCATTGGCTAAGACTAATTCCGCTTGTTGTACGGTCAGCACTCCATTCTGTTCTTCTATTTCTTTTTGTTTTTTCTCCAATTCATCTTTCTGCTTTTTAATTTCTTCAGTACGCTGTTCTACTGTCTTTTGGAGATTGATTGCTTTGTGCTTAAATCTACTTATCCATATTTTAACTCCAAGTGCAATCATCACAAGAACTATCATAAGAAATAGTCCTTTGAACCACCACAAAGCCCAAAAAGGAGGAAGAATTGTGATTTTCAGGCGAGTATATTTGTCCCTCCAAACGTGATTGTCATTGCTTGCTTTGACCTTAAAGATGTATTCCTTAGAGGCTAAGTCTGTATAAGTAACAAAATTACGACTCCCTGAAAAAACCCAACCCTTATCTACTCCTTCCAATTGATAGGCATAACATATCTTATCGAGCTTTGGCTGGATGCAAGACTGATTTCTTTTTTATAACTGATAAAACTATCTAATTGGGCTTCTGAGCCAAAAACTTTCAAAGAAGTAATGATAGTAGTAGGAAATAAAGGCTTGTCTCTGATTTCCTTGGGGTGAAAGGAAATAAAGCCCTTATCTCTACCAAAATACAACCTGCCATTGGCATCTTTGTAAAACAAAGCTCCATCAAACTCGTCCATAGGGATTCCCATAGACTCACTAAAATTCTCAAAGGTCTGCTCTTTTACTCGGAAATGAGAAAGTCCTGCGCCCGTAGCTATCCAAATATTCTCCTCGTCAATAGGAATGATAGAAGAAACAACCTCGTGAGGAAGTCCATCATTGATTTTATAATGTTTGAATTGCTTTTTTTTAATATCAAATTTTGTAAATCCATTGATGGTATAGCTTAGCCATAGCGTCTGTTCGTCTGATTTATTGATAAATGAAATGCGGTTTGTGGCAATGCTATTGATACTTTTGGGGTCATGTTTATAATATTGGACTTGATTAGTTTGGACATCTACCTGTACCAATCCATTGTTACCTATTGCCCAAAGTGTTTCCTTTTCACGGTCTTTGGTGGACAACATTTTCATAATAGGTTCGTTTCTAATGACTTCTGTAATTTTATAATCAGCGTTATTCTTATCTAATCGGTACAGTCCTCTGAGCGTACCTACCCACAATGTTTGGTGCGGACTTTCTCCTGTTTTTGTAAGGGAGTAAATAGATTTTTCGTGTAGCTTAGAGACAGTGTCTTTTTTAAAATCTGTAAAAATAACATTCTTTGTATCAAATATACACAAGCCCTGCAAAGTCCCTACCCATACTTTGTCCTCTACTTCGCAGATAGAGTAAATTACATTATTTTTCCCTTTTGCTCTGTTAAATACTTGGAAAATAGATTTTTGTGTATTAAATAAATGCAAACCATCATAAGTAGCAATCCAAGCAAAATCCAATCCTTCCCTTTGCTCTTTGCTTCTATCATCGAGCAGAGTGCATAGCTTTGCAGTCCATTGGGGTCTCCGAGATGGCGCGTGAAACAAGAAAAAGGTGAAGACTTCATAGTCAGGAGATTGGCTCCTCCGCCCGCAGTCCCAATCCAAAGTATTTCTTGGATAATATTTATGCTATTGATATGATTGTGAGCAAGGCTATTAGGGTCTTGAGGATTGTGTTCGTGGCGAGTCCATTGGGCAGACTGTTTATCAAATATAAATAAGCCATTCCATGTTCCCAAATACACATTATTGGCGTTTTCATAAATATGCCTGATTTCTCCTTGTTCCATCTTTTCATCTTCTAAGGGATAAAAATGATGTTTTTCTATGTCAAAAACCCGTAATCCTTTGCTCGTCCCTACAAATAGACTATGCTTATCTTGAGAAAGACAAATATGATTGACGGCATTCTCAAAAAGTGTATTGGGATTGGTAGAAATAGGAGGATAATGTACAAATTTTTCATTATAAGGATTAAATTCATAAAGTCCCTCTACTCCGCCAAGCCAGATAGTTTGCTGACCTTGGGAGTTTGTAGAAATAGCAACGGAAGTATTTTCTCGCTCATAAACCCCCTTATTCACATTAAATTGGTTAAAAACTTTTGCCTTTGATTGATGGGGTTCTATTTTAATCAATACAGTGTTGCCGAACTTATCAGCCCCAGCACACCATATCACTTGGTGAGAAATCGCAAAAGAATTGACATAAACTACGTCTTTGAGTACACCTGCCAAGTAGGGGATTTTGCTTTGGTGGGTGAACTGGTTGATGACCTTGTTATATACATACAAACCATCGTGAAACATACCTAACCACAAAGTATCCCCCCATTCGCATATATCTAAAATGCTAAACTCAAATTGTTTATTTTTGGTAGAATATGCTTTAAATTGTCTTCCGTCGTAGCTATTCAATCCATTGGCAGTAGCTATCCAAATCAATTCATCTTTATCTTTCAGTATGCGACGAATATTATTGTTGGAAAGTCCTGTTTTTACACCTATTTTTTGAAAAGCAACATTCTGTGATTGGGTATTATTCCAAAAGCAAAAAATGATAATGATAAAGAAAATAAGTATTTTCAAATACGGCATTGTAATCTCTTAATACGGTCTAATTTTTTCTTGATAATCTGTAATTGCCTGTGCCACAATCTGATAAGCAATATCTCTCGCCATAAATTCTTCTACAACTACAGTTTTATTTTCTAATTTTTTATAATCCTCAAAAAAGTTTCTTAATTCTTGAATGGTGTGTTGGGGAAGTTCTGATATATCGTTGATGTGATTGACACTGACATCACTATTCGCCACAGCAATAATCTTGTCATCAGCTTCGCCATTGTCCAACATTCGCATAACCCCGATGACTTTGGCATCAACGATGCACAAAGGCTCTAAATTTATCAAAGACATGACTAAGATATCCAAGGGGTCTCCGTCATCACAATAGGTTCTGGGAATAAAACCATAATTTGCAGGGTAATACACAGAGGAATACAATACTCTATCCAAGCGCAATAAGCCTGACTCCTTGTCCAACTCATATTTAGCACGAGAGCCTTTGGGAATCTCTATAATGGACTGTACTACTTCTGGATATTTTCTTCCAATACTCACATTATGCCAAGGATTTATCATCTGTTTTGTCTATTTTGATTTAAAAGATAGAATTTATTTATGTCAAAAACGTACTTTCATTTTGCGCTTTAGGCACTTCATTGCGAGTATTTATACACAATGTACCATTAGAAAAAAGCAAAAACCTTATAAATGCTTAAATTTCAAGTTTTAAATTGATATTTCAAAATTTTTGGAAGTAGGATTGGAAATCAATCGTGTAATATTTCATTATTTCTAAAAAATATCTATCTTGTTTGCTCAAATCCTTACCCTCTCATAGTTATTTTATTTTTTGTTATTAAACATTTTAAATTGTTTGTGATATGCCTGATTTAAAGTATTATTATCAAATGGTCGATGCTTGTATCGGCGAGCTTGGCATTGAGCCTGCAAAAGCACGTATCAAAGATGGTG
>JALOMS010000125.1 GCA_025455345.1 Thermoflexibacter sp.
TGGACATATTGGCGGACTTATCTGATAGAAGGATTAAAATTTATTGGGCAGAGTTTTCATCGTTAGACATTAAAAAAACATAGGCTAACAAAAAATGCGTTAGCCTATGTTTACTAAATAAAGTCAATCCATTTATTTTTTGTATTAGATATTACCTTTCTTTAGTTCTTTGACTGCAAAATCACACGCACGAGCAGTCAATGCCATGTATGTCAAAGATGGATTTTGACAACCCGCAGAAGTCATACAAGCTCCATCAGTAACAAATACATTTTTTACAGACCATACTTGATTAAAGGAATTCAAAACAGAAGTTTTTGAATCTTTGCCCATGCGAGCCGTACCCATTTCGTGGATAGCCATACCTGGATAGGAGCCGTTGTCATAGGTTTTGACATCTTTGAGACCAGCCGCTTCTAACATCTCTGCGGCATCATTCATCATATCTTTACGCATTTTGGCTTCGTTTTCTTTGAATTCGCAGTCAATCGTGAGCGTAGGCTGTCCCCACTTATCCAATTTCTCCTTGTTTAGTGTAACCCTATTCTCTTGGTAAGGTAAGCACTCTCCAAACCCCGTCATGCCAAATGTCCAATCTCCGGGTTCGAGCAAGGATTCTTTGAAATCTTTGCCTACTCCCATCTCTGCGATGCCTCTTTGCCAGCCAGTACGACTTGCTCCGCCTTGATAACCAAAACCTCTGATATATTCCCTATCGTTTTTACCAATATTACGGAATCTTGGAATATAGATGCCATTTGCTCTTCTGCCAAAATAGTATTGGTCTTGGAATCCGTCAAATTTACCAGAAGCACCACAACGGAAGTGATGGTCCATGAGATTTCTGCCAAGTTGGTCGCTATCATTGCCTAATCCATTGGGGAAGCGTTCGGAAATAGAATTGAGCATGACAAAAGAAGTTCCCATGGTAGAACCATTTAAGAAAATAATCTTGGCATAAAACTCTATCATTTCCTTAGAATCTACATCTATGACTTTAACTCCTGTGGCTTTCTGCGTTTTATCATCATAAATAACAGAATTGACAATAGACAAAGGTCTTACTGTCAAATTTCCAGTCTTCATGGCAGCGGGTAGTGTGGCAGATTGGGTACTAAAATACGCACCGTAGCTACAGCCTCTGCTACAAAGGTTACGGTATTGGCACGCTCCGCGCCCGTTGATTGATTGGGTCAAGTTAGCAACGCGCCCAATAGTCATAATGCGACCTTTGAAGTTTTCCTTAATTTTAGCCGCTACGTGCTTTTCTAAACAGTTCATTTCCATAGGTGGAAGAAACTGCCCATCGGGTAATTGGGGCAAGCCTTCTTTTTGCCCACTTATACCTGCAAATGTTTCTACGTAATCGTACCAAGGAGCAAGGTCTTTGTAGCGAATAGGCCAGTCTATGCCTACACCTTCTTTGGCATTTGCCTCCAAATCCATTTCACTAAGGCGATAAGACTGCCTCCCCCACATGATAGACTTCCCACCAACTATATTAGGACGATACCAATCAAAACGCTTTGTTTCAGTATAAGGAGCGTCCTCGTCATTGAACCAATATTTTTCATTATGTTCATTATATGGATAATCCCTGCTAAGAAAGGGGTGTGATTGTCGCTGTTTGTCTGTGATACGACCACGATATTTTGTTTCCCAAGGATGCTTGAATGCAGTTTCATAATTTCCATGTTTCAAATCCCAACCTCTATCTAACATCAAGACTTTCAATCCTTTCTCACAAAGTTCTTTTGCCGCCCAGCCACCACTTACGCCAGAGCCGACCACAATAGCGTCGTACGTGTTTTGTTGTTTTGCTTTTAAATTCAAATTTACTTCTAAACCAGCCATATTGTTAATGTATGAATTATGAGTTATGAGTTTTTTTAATAAATAAAGTAGTTATTTGTTAAATAGTCGTTTTTAACAACTTTGCTATAAAACAAAAAACATAAAGGTTTTGACATTGAGAACGTAAAACTTATTACGTTGCCCATGCTTTTTGTCCTTTTTCCAACGGCATACAACCTACGTATTTACCAGGTATATGTACATAAGCGAGTGCTTTGGTAGCACCAGCTTCTGAAGTGAAATAACCTGTTAATGTCAAACTCTTTAGCGTACCAAACACATGAGGCGGAGCTTCTTTGTTATCTTTGTTTTTCTCCTTGTACTCTTTTGCTTCTTGCTCTGTTTTGGTAAGAAAATCTACACGCTGTTTTTCATCTAATTGTTCAAAACCTTTCTGGTTTGCTTCATTGCATTTTTTCTGAAACTCATTGAGTCCCATAAAAAAGTCTTTACGGTCTTTTTCATTAAAACAATCTGCAATAATATCTGCAATAAAGTCCTGAACTTTGGCTTCTTTTGCGCCTGGAGTAGAGGTAGTAGGAATAATGGTATCTGCAATCTCAGCAATGAGATTCTTTACCTCAGGAGTAAAAGACTCTAAGATGGCTTGTTTTTCCTCTGCGGTATTGGAACATCCGCTCAAGACAGAGGTCAACCACGGTGCGGCAAGCGTACCACCCATCATGGTGGAAACCCGCATTAGTGCATCACGACGATTCATTTTCAACTATTTAATGGTGATTGGATAAAATATGTATATTTATATAGGTTAATTTTCTTTTCTCAAAACTATGAAAAAATCATTTCAAAATACAAATTTTGGTGCTTTTGTATGTAAAAGAAAATGTATCTTTTCTGCAAGAATATATACTGATTGTGTACTCGAATTGTTCTTACCGTATTTATAAAAACAAAAAAGATATACTATGAACTTAGTATATCTTTTTATCTATATGTTAATCAAGTAATTACTTTACACATCTACCCTTGCATACCTTGCGTTTTTCTCTATGAAGGCGCGTCTTGGAGCAACTTCATCGCCCATGAGCATGGCGAAAAGGTGGTCAGCTTCGGCGGCAGATTCTATGTCCACACGTTTTAGACTGCGAGATTCAGGGTTCATGGTTGTTTCCCAAAGCTGTTCTGGGTTCATCTCTCCTAAACCTTTGTAGCGTTGGATGTTCACGCTGTCATCTTTGCCCCCGCCCATACGCATGACAGCTTGTTCGCGCTGTACCTCTGTCCAGCAGTACTCCTGTTGCTTGCCTTTTTTGACCAAATAAAGTGGCGGTTGGGCGATATACAAGTACCCTTGCTCTATCAAATCTTTCATGTAGCGGAAGAAAAAAGTAAGAATCAGTGTTCTGATGTGGCTACCATCAATATCGGCATCAGTCATGATGATGACTTTGTGATAGCGCAACTTATCCATATTCAATGCTTTTTCATCATCTTCTTTGCCGAAGCTCACGCCCAAGGCAGTAATCATATTTTTTATCTCCTCGTTATCGTAGATTTTATGCTCTTGTGCTTTTTCTACGTTCAAAATTTTACCTCTTAATGGCAAAATCGCTTGGAAAGCGCGGTTTCTACCTTGCTTTGCCGAGCCACCTGCTGAGTCCCCTTCCACCAAGTAGAGTTCGCAAAGTGCCGCATCTTTTTCGGAGCAGTCCGCCAATTTGCCAGGAAGTCCAGAGCCACCCAAAGCCGTTTTGCGCTGTACCGCCTCGCGTGCTTTTCGTGCCGCTTCGCGCGCCTGTGCCGCTAAAATCACTTTTTGGATAATCAGTTTTGCTTCTTTGGGATTCTCTTCTAAATAAGAGTTGAGAATATCGCCTACGCAAGTATCTACTGCGCCCATTACATCAGAGTTTCCTAATTTGGTCTTGGTTTGCCCTTCAAATTGAGGCTCCGCCACTTTTACAGAAATAATCGCTGTTAAGCCTTCTCTAAAATCGTCCCCTGTGATTTCTACTTTTGCTTTTTCCAACATTCCACTTTTATCAGCATACGATTTCAAGGTACGCGTAAGTGCGCGCCTGAAACCCGCTACGTGCGTACCGCCTTCGTGGGTATTGATATTATTGACGTAAGAAAATACGTTTTCGTTATAAGAATTATTGTAAAGAATAGCTACCTGCACAGGCACAGAGCCTTTTTCAGAAGAAACGTAAATAGGTTCGGGAATCAGTTTGGTTCTCCCTGCATCTACAAATTCTACGAACTCTCTCAATCCGCCAATAGAATAAAATTCTTCTTTCAAAAATTCGCCATTTTCGTCTTTTTCACGGAAATCAGTCAAGAAAATGCGGATTCCTGCATTCAAGAAAGATAGCTCGCGCAGGCGTGTAGCGATGGTTTCGTATTTGTAAGTAGTGGTTGTAAAAATGGTATCATCAGGCAAAAAAGTAACTTCTGTCCCCCTTTGGTGTCCTGTGGGGACTATCTCGCCTACTTGCTTTACGGCATAGTGAGGTTTGCCCTTGCCGTATTCTTGTTGGTAAATTTTTCCTTCTCTGAAAACCCTCACTTTTAAGTGATTAGAAAGTGCATTCACGCAAGAAACACCGACCCCATGCAGACCACCCGAAACCTTGTAAGAATCTTTGTCGAACTTGCCCCCTGCGTGTAGGACGGTCATGACGACTTCGAGGGCAGAGCGACCTTCTTTGGGGTGCATATCTACGGGAATCCCGCGCCCGTTGTCTAAAACTGTAATGGAGTTATCTTCGTTGATAAATACCTTAATTTCATTGCAATAGCCCGCTAATGCTTCGTCTATGGAGTTATCTACCACTTCCCAAACCAAATGGTGCAATCCTTTCACACCAATATCTCCAATATACATGGCGGGGCGCATTCTTACTGCCTCTAAGCCTTCTAAAACTTGAATATTATCTGCCGAGTACGTGCTTGCTACTTTTTCTTCTACCTCTTGCATTGTAATTACTAATGATGAATTAATAATTATGAATTATAAATAATAAGCAAATGAATACAAATAATTATAAACCAATTACTTAAAACTATAAATCATAAACTATAAACTTTAAAAATTAATATGCAAAGGTAGGTATTTTTTATGTAACATACAAGGGTATAGGTATATTTTTTTCAATTTTTAAATAAATTAAAAAATTGAAAATCAATAGTTTAGAAATTTGCTTTGGAGAGGGTAAGTATAGCTAAGGAATATCTAATAGACATACTGGCTTTCATGCTCCACAAAACTTAAAATTGCATTAATCTCCTCATCAGTCATAAAATCGTGGTTAGGCATAAACTGTTGATACTGCTTGTAGAGTGCTACGGCATATTTATCACCTTTTTCTATGGTTTTTTGAGGAAATTTAATAAATTTGATGAGCCATTTCACTGTTCTGCGTTCACTCACATTTGCCAAAGCGGGACCCACTACTTTTGCATGAACTGCGTGGCATTGTTTGCAATTACCATTGAAAAGTTCTTCACCTAATGAAAGAATCTCTGGCTCGCTTGTTAAGCCTCTTTTCTGCAAAATTTGCTCTTGTTTTGCTCTTTCCAAGCTATCTAAAATCATATTTTGCTTTATTATTGATGAATCCATAGCTACTACGCCCCCACAATAAAAACCTTCTTTCTTAAAATATCCTTTGCTTTGCATATCAACGATTGCACTCAAAAACAGCAAGGCAGAAATTGCCCCAATATAAAACCAAGTAAAATGAATATCTTTGAAATTCATGGTCTTAAAGAGGTTATCTGATTGGTTAAACGTATTTTACAAGAGAAAGTAAACATTTTGACAAAGAATTTTTTTCATGATTTTAATTATCATTCTTGTCAATCAGGATTCACAACCATCGTGGAACAATCCTGACAGTATTCAAGATGAATTTATAGATTCGTACTATGAATTGTTATACTCGGTAGGAACGGTTCGCTGTTGCGATTTACTATTGGTAGAAATAAGTTTGGCAAGTAATCATACAATTCTGTTAAGAGTTGAACAACTCGCTGATTATTAAACTCTTAACGGAGTTTTGTTTGATGTGGTATATAAAAATTCTACCAATATTAAGTCCCTAACAGGACTTCAATCACTTTTTAAAGCAAAATCTAACAATTTACTCCCTTTTTCAGTTATTTTTAAAGTATATTTCCCACAAAGTTATTACCACCAATCTACCACAAATTTATGCCAATTAGCTACGGAAAGATAGAAAAATAGCAGTTTTTATTTCTTCATTTTGCCTATCTTTGTGAAAAGGAAAACAAGAAATTTATGAGTAAAAAACTGATTTATTAGTTAAAAGCGAAAAGATAATTTGCTTTTTGTTAATCTATGATTGCTTCTATGTCTTGATACACCAATTCTGTATTTACCTCATCTTGCATTGTTTCAAATTTCAGGTTTTTAAGCTCTGCTCCGCGATAGCCCTTGCCTTCTACTCTTTGTATGTTTTCCAGTTTCCCCCAATTTTGGACTAACAGCATACCTTCGGCGCATAAGTCTGCTCCTTGAATCCGTACTTGTATGTACTCTTTGCCATTTTGGTTGTGGTATTGCTCAAACCAATATGTCAAATCTGTTTTACTTTGAGATTTGAGTTGTTTGATGAGTTCGTCTTTGTATGCTTTGTTTTCAGGAGAAAACTTACCAAAAATAGGATTGTTATTATTACATTCTGGTCTGTTGCAGGCAGTAAATAATACAATCCCACCTAATAAAATGAGTTTAATCATAAAACGTGTTGCCATAAGTTTGGTATTTTTGATGGAAACGTTATTTAATACCCTTTAGTTTCCCTAATTTCTACATTTTCAGTGGCTAAACCAAAGCGTTTTTTGGCTTCTTCTATGATGGCAATCGTTGCGGTAGCTCCTATACGTGTAACTCCCCATGCTTTTACCTTAAGCAAATCATCTAAAGAACGAACTCCGCCTGCCGCTTTGACCTGCACAGAGGCGTGGCTATGTTTCCGCATCAATTTCAAATCATGCTCTGTGGCTCCTGCATAAGAATATTTGCCATCATTCCCTTTGACAAAGCCATATCCTGTGGAAGTTTTCACAAATTCTACGCCTATCTCACTACAAATCTCGCACAGGCGAATTTTGTATTTGTCTTCTGGGAGGTAATCATTTTCAAAAATAACTTTGAGAATTGAGGAGTATTTGAGGCAAGTATCGTGGATTTGTTTGATTTCATCTTGGATATAATCCCAATCTTCACCCAATACTTTGCCAATATTTACCACCATGTCTATTTCTGTTGCGCCGTCTTTACAGGCTTGCTCAGTTTCTGCTACTTTTATGCTTACGGTACTATTGCCTTGGGGAAAGCCTATTACCGTGCATACAAGTACCTCAGAACCAGCTAACCACTTGACTGCATCTTTGACAGCATAGGGTTTGATACATACGGAAGCTACATCATATTTTTTTGCAATAGCGCATCCTTCTTCTAAGTCTTTATCAGTCATGGTAGGGTGCAAAAGTGAATGGTCTATCATTTTTGCCAATGTTCTAATCTCGTTTGTCATATTTGTTATATAGTTAAATTTTAAATAAAATACTTTTGTTTTTATGGTTCTCTGACAATTTTTGTGGTTGTGTGAGTTCCCACCGTTAAAACGGTGAGTTAAACAAAATTAACTTATTGATTATGTCTGCGTAACACAACCATAAAAGGGTGCGAGCCTTCAATAATATATGTTTTCCCACAAAAATTATTATACATCAGTTTTTGTAATATATTTAAGTAATTAATTATCAGCATTTTGTTATTCTTTTCTTTTCTTATACTTTTATACCAAATTTGCCTCGCTGAAGATAGTTTAAAATGAGCTACTGATGGCATATTTGTCTGTGTTACAGTACAATGTACTATAAATATAAAAACTGCTACGGCTGGTAAGGTAACGTCGTTCTATGTAAAGCAATGGTTTTTTTGTCTTCATTTTCAAGAAGTTCGCTGTGTATTTTTCGCTTTCTATTGCTTTTATGGCTTGTTCTAAACCTATTACTTCTATGCTGAATTTCGTATGCAATGTCTTGAACAATGACCCTCCAATCAAAGTATCTTCTGTGAGACTGTCTATTCGTGATAAATTGTTTGGAGAACTAATCACTTCTATATTAGGTAGATATGTTTGCTCTAACATTACGGGAGTTTCATCAGCAAAGCGCAATCTTTCCAGATAGACACAGCCATATTTTACTTCAGTGGGCGAAAGCTCATAAAAAAAGGGCGTTGGGAATCTTCGCACTTGAGGTTGAATTATCACCTTAGAATGAGCATTGTACTCCTCTCCAACAACTTCGGAAAACCCTTTGAAGGAAAGTAAGCCCAAAGAGCGCGTTTCAGATTTTACAAATGTTCCCTTCCCATGCTCTTTGTAAATAAAGCCTTCTTTTATCAACTCATCAAAAGCCTGTCGAATAGTTACACGAGTAGTTTTATATATTGTTTTTAACTCATTTTCTGAAGGAAGTTTCTGTCCTGTCTTGTATTGACCGCTTAGGATACTTCCTTTAAGGTCTTGATATACTTGCTTGTATATAAAATCTTTATTCATATAGCAAAGCTAAGCAAAACTACTTGTATATACAAGTTATCTATACAATAATTTTTATTTTGGGCAAAAAAACTAATGACGGTCTAAGACAAGGTATTATGTCAGGGACGCTTCGGGCAATGTGATGGCGATGTATGAAAAACTCCTCTCCGTTGGGGGAGGGGCAAGGGGTGGGGTTAGTGGAGCAACCTATCTATGGTAGCACTCGTATAGGTACGTATATAGGCAAGACGCAGAAGTTCCACAGGACGCTGGGGAACAAACTTTATGAGATAAGCAACCATCTGGGGAATGTCCTTGCCACCATTACTGACAACAAAATCTACCAGTCTGGAGGCTTCTCTACTGCCAAGGTCATCTCTGCCCAAGACTACTTCGCCTTCGGGGCGACCATGCCAAGTAGGAGCTACCAAGATGCGGGGTATGGGAAGTATAGGTATGGGTTTAATGGGAAGGAAGATGATGGGGAGGGCGGCTTTCAGGATTATGGCATGAGGGCTTACAGCCAAAAAGGAAGTGTGTTCTGGTCTGTCGACCCAATTGCGAGAGAATATCCACATTACTCACCCTACCAATTTGCAGGACGTATGCCAATTTGGGCGATTGATTTAGATGGGTTAGAGGAATACAAGGTAACTTCATGGATAGAGAATAACAAGGAAAAAGTCATCATACAATTAATTGATGCTAATGCAACTCATGGGATAATTATTAATAGGGTATGGTTAGTCAATGGTGGATTTGATGGGATTAATTTTACATCAACAGAAAGCAAAACAAGACAATATAATGGCTTTAATGGAGATACAGATTTGCAAAATACAATCAATAATTCTACTAAAATTGAAGAAGGAGAACTTCATATTAATACATTAAGAACTATGAATGGGAGGGTATTAAATGCGAATAATGTAGTAAGGGGACAAAACTCAAGTGAAAGAAAATTTAGAAAATCCTCTTACTATGGATATGAAAGAAATCCACCAACTATACCACCCAATAGGTATTTATTTGATTCTAAACATTTTTCAAGACAACTTAGTAACTCTTCACAAATAACGATGGATAATTTTGCATTTGACATAAAATATCTTGGAAGTTTCATACAGCGAATAAATTTATTTGGAAATGCAAATATTTCAACTAGCGAAGATGGTTCACTATTAAGAATAGCTATAAAAACGGATATAGTAACGGATATGGATGGCATGGGTAAAACAAGTGTATCAAATATATTACTTGGAAGATCTCAAGAAGCAAAGAGGCAATTAGGCTTGAGAGGAGTGCAGATTGGCAATGTACGAGTATTTACTGGAAACAATTATTCAAGGAGGGTGAGTAGCATTTCATATTCTATAACATACGCAGATGGCACAACGAGGTAAACATATATTTTTGGTAATCCTATTGAGTTTTTTCTCATTTGATAATCTATTTGCCCAATATGATACTATTTATAATGAGAACAATGAATTATTTGGTATTGGGAAACTACTAAATTCTCAAAAGATAGGAGTT
>JALOMS010000747.1 GCA_025455345.1 Thermoflexibacter sp.
TTTGAAAGTAGCATCACCTGTAAGTGTAACATCTTTTCCTTCTATATTTCCTGAAGTGCTTCTCAGACTCATCAGACCTTTAGCATTTTCCATATCTATTTCTCCAGAAGTTGTGGTAGCTTCTACATTGCCCTCACAGTTTCCTATCCTTATATCGCCAGAGGTAGCATCTGCTTCTATACGCCCTGTTACTGTATTGATTTGTTGGTTGCCCGAAGTTGTTCTTGCTCTGACTTCTCCTTTGACGTTTTCTGTTTTGATATCTCCAGAAGTAGCCACGATTTTCAAATTAGTTCCGATATTGATAGCTTTGACATCACCAGAAGTTGCAGAAACCTCACAAATATTGCCTGATAAGTTCTCAGCAATAACGTCCCCAGAGCTATTATTGATGATTAAATCTATTTTGGCAGATACTTTGAAATCCAACTTGCCATTGAGATTATTCCAACCCATGTTCCAATTTCTTTCTGGTCGGTCTATCCATACTTCTAATATATTTCCAGATTGACGATGCATGATTTTGTATTCTTTGTTGTTTTCTGTACCTGTAATTTTCCCAACAAACATCACCTTGCTATCATTGTTGCTACCAATTACGCTTACATCACAAAAACTTCCTTTGACTATAAGTTTGGTTACTCCATCATAAGAAGTATCTACTTGGTCGATTGTATTTTGGGCATAGGTTTGATTGATTGCAAACAAAATAGATAAGCAAACCAATAAATATTTTGAAAAGGCTTTCATATTCAAAAACAATTAATTAAAGTAAAAAATGTATTAAAGTTTAAGTTATTTGTTCAAGAGATGTCGTGGATATAGGAAAGGTTGCATGTGCAAGAAGAATTATTTTGGAGACGGAGAAATTAAATAAATACTGCTAACTTTGGTTCAGCTTGATAGGTTGGATTATTTGCAAATAACCTCTATGGCTTTACTTGCCTGCCTCATTCCCATTTTTTGAGCTTTATGAAGGTCTTGGCAAGCCAACATTTTGTTATTCAAGTATTTATAAGTAAGCCCTCTATTATAAAAAGTGTTTGCATTGGTATCGTCCAATAAAATGGATTTGGTGTAGTCTTGTAAGGCTTTTTCGTATTTTTTTTGTTTGAAATAGAGATTTCCCCTTTGGATATAGGCTTTTACAAAGTCCTCTTGGAGAGCAATACTCTTGGCATAGTCTTTTAATGCTCCTTGCCAATTTTCCATTTTTTCTTTGGCAAGTCCCCGATTATAAAAGGTACTTGCTTGCTCATTTCCCAAAATAATCGCCGTGTCATAATCAGCAATAGCCTTAGCAAATAGTTTCTGATTCAATGCTTGATTGGCTCTTTTGATGTAAAAGGGGGGAAATTTGTCCTCGAAACTAATCATTTTGTCTTCTTGATTGTCTGATTGGTTTTTGATAATCTTCAGATTATACAGAGCCAATGGGTGTTCTGGATAGATAGACAAAGCCTTTTCATAATCTTTGATAGCTTCTTCTTTGTTTGCTTGGCGTATCTGGAGAAGTCCACGATTGATATAATAATTTGGATTAGAGGGGCTAAGTAAGATAGCCGAATCAAAATCATGCAATGCTCCATCTAATTTTTGTTCTTTCATGCGCGCAAGCCCTCTGTAATTATAGATTTCTGCGTTATGGCTTTGCAGGGTAAAAATTCCACCTGTAACTCGTTCATTACCATAGCTTACGTTTTGATAATAAACAGTTTGCGTTTCTTTTCTTGGGAGTTTGAGGAGTTGGGTAAAATCTCTTTCTGCTTCTGTATAATTTTTCAGCTTATAAAACAATAATCCTCTGCTAAACAAGGCATCTAAAAATCTGGGGTCTAAATGAATACAAATTTGATAATCAACCAATGCCGCTTGGTAGTCTTTCATATCTTCCTTGCAAGAGGCGCGATAATAATACGCCATTTTATCATCAGCTTTGACTTGGATAGACTGGTTAAAATAGTGAATAGCTTCTCTAAACTGTTCTTGGGCATAGAGTTCCATCGCAAAGTTCAACCATTCCTCTGCGCTACGATTTTTGGGATTGTCCGCCAATTTTTTTGGAAAGTATTCATTCTCTTGGGCAAAAGCACTGCTAAAAACCAAGATACTTGCCATTAAATAAGATAAGATTTTCATAGGATTAATCCGTATTTCTTTATACAACAAATTCCTAATGGAAAAGATTACTATTTATTTTGCTAATCAATCAGAAAAACAATAAAAATAATCCAATTTTTGCGAAAATATTTTTTTAACGCATATAAGTTGTTATACTTGTATGTGTTTTTTGTTTGTGTGTATTACACCAATCAAAAAATCTTTTTCCCTCAAAGATTTAAAACAAATCATATTTGATATATGGAATAAGAAAAGTTAGGTTATAAAAGCTATCAACAGATATTTTCATGGCAAAAAGAAATATTTTTAATAAATTACGACAATTTTTTATTGCTTTTGGTTTATTTATCATCAGTGTTTTGGCGGGTATGATTGGCTTTCAAATTACTGAAGGCTATGGGGCAATAGATGCTTTCTACATGACGATGATGATAGTCTCTACTACTGGAATGAATGAAGTAAAGCAGTTAAGCATGGAGGGGCGTAT
>JALOMS010000748.1 GCA_025455345.1 Thermoflexibacter sp.
AATTATTCTCCATATATATATGAACCATTACAATCAATTACTAATGCTGGTATAGTAATAGCTTCTTCAAATAATGGTGCTGTAGAAAACATTTCAAAAGAACTACCTCTAAAAAAAGAAGTTTCAGGGGGATATGCCGATAACATTTCTTACTTTAAGGCAGTTGCAGAAAACTGTATTGATGAGAACAATTGGGGTTTGTTTTCCGCAGTTTTAGGTAATAAATCAAATATAAATGAATTGATAAGTAGTATTTGGTTTAACAAAGATGTCAAAGATTTACAGAATACACTTAAAGAGGATAAAAACACAGATATTAATAAGTGGATAGAAATTAGGACTGAATTTGAAAACAAACTTAGGGAAATTAATATTGAAAAAGAAAGATTATATTTTATTATAAAAGACTACGAAGATTATTTAAAAATTGAAGAGGCTATTTCTGGTTTAAGATTAAAGCTTGAAGAAATATCAAACAAACAAAAACTTTCAAAAAACGAATATGAAAGTTACGGTATTTCAGTAAATGAACTTTATATTAAAAAAGAATGTCTTTTAAGTGAAATTTCTATAGTTCAAAAGACAAAGCCAAATCTATTAGTTTATTTCTTCAACAAGAATGAGAGAAATCAGTATAAAATAAGATTAGACAAAGTTTTAAGCAAATACAATGAAATTTTGGACTTAATAAATAAATTAGAACCTATATATGAAAATACTATTAAATACTCTACTGAATGTGAAAATTTAAGAAAAGAAATTGAATTACAAGAAGGATATTTATATAACGTTAATTTAGATGTCAAAAAGGCAAGAGAAGAATTAGGTAGCAATTATGCTGATAAAGAATTTTGGAATAATATTGAATCTAAAGAGTCTCAACAATCTTGCCCTTGGTATTCTAAAAAATTAAAAAAATTGCAATCTGAGTTATTTGTAATTGCATTAAAGGTTAATGAAACTTTTATATTGACTGCAAATGCAACTTCAAGCAGAATTTCAACAACCCTATCTGGTTTTTTTGAATACTTAAAAGGTAGCGGTTCTGCTTCAAAGCAAGAAATAAAAGCAATGTGGGACACTTTTTTCTTAGTGATACCAGTTATATCTTCGTCTTTTGCTTCAATACAAACCTTGTTTAAAGACTTAGACAAAGAAGATATTCCGTGGCTATTTATAGATGAAGCAGGACAGGCAATTCCACAGGCAGCTGTTGGTTCAATATGGCGTTCAAAAAGAGTAGGAATTGTTGGAGACCCATTTCAAATAGAACCAGTTGTTACAATTCCAAAATCAATTACTGATAATATAAGTAATTATTTTGACTTAAATAGCACAAATATATCTTCTGAACTTTCTGTACAATCAATGGCTGACAGAATAAATCCATTAGGCTCATATTTAGAATTCAATAATAAAAAAGAATGGATTGGAATGCCTTTGAGAGTTCATAGAAGATGTATTAGCCCTATGTTTGATATTGCAAATAAAATAGCCTATGACAACTCAATGTATAATTCCACTTCAAATCCAAAAAAAGTGAATGTTAGTTTTGAAAGTTCCTTTATAGATTGTAAGGGCAAAGTAAAAGGAAAGCATTTTGTTGAAGAACAAGCGAAGATTATTAGGGATATTTTAATTAGTGAAATTAACTTCAATAAAGGGTTACCTGATATATTTGTTATTTCGCCTTTTAGCGAAATAAGTTTTGAGCTAAAAAAATATCTATTTATTGATATGACACAAGAAGTAAGAAAATATAAAGAAAGCAATAATGATGAAATTAATAATTGGCTTAAAAGCAATATTGGTACAGTACATACATTTCAAGGCAAACAAGCTGAAGGCGTAATTTTATGTTTAGGTTTGGATGACAATACTAAAGGAGCTTCTAAATGGGCTTCAGAGAAACCAAATTTATTAAACGTAGCCATAACTAGAGCAAAATATAGATTTATTGCTATTGGAGATAAAGATATTTGGCTGAAACAAAAATATTTTAATCAATTGCAAGAACTAGATGGCTAAAAGTACAAACACACAACAAGCAGTTTGGCAAAATGGCGGGTTCGGTGCTAGGTTGAAACTTTAAGTATTTTTATATACCTTTGTGCTAGCTTGAACATTTGTGCTTTTTAAACCGCCACTTCGCCAAGCTGCCGAAACGTTAGCTGCAAGCTTAAAAAACGAAACAACACAATTTAATGATACTATCAAGACTTCAAATAATTAACTACAAAAGCTGCAACAACATCTATCTAGAGTTGGAGAAAGACATCCCTAATATTCTTATAGGAATAAACGACTCAGGGAAGTCATCAATACTAAGTGCAATAGGATTACTTTTAGACGAGAAAATCAAATTCAACTTTTTACAAGACGATAAGGTAAAAAAAGACCTATCAAATATTGTGGTCAAAGAAGATGAATTTGCCTTGATTTTTGAAAAATTAGATGTTAGACCAATTGACTATTCTGAAACTAAATGTTATATAATTGGCGAGTTTACAATTGAAGAAAATGATATTACTGAAGATTTGTCTACTCATTTACAGTGGGTCTTAGATAAACAGGATGTTGAGAAAATTTGGCTTGCAAGAGTCTTTG
>JALOMS010000749.1 GCA_025455345.1 Thermoflexibacter sp.
TGTGGAAAAAACGGTTTATACAATTGTAGTAATGACTGCCCCTTACAAAGTCAATAGTAAAACAAATGAAATTTATAAGGACGAGGTTTTAATTTCCAACCTTAATCCTAAAAATTTGAAAAGTGTAGAACGCAAACTTTTTAATTACGAGTTAATTTATTTGAATCCAAATTACAAGGACAAGGATACACCCAACAATTACAGAGATTGGTTAGACCTTATCTACGAAAGCATACATAATCCCAAAAACCCCCAAATTAACATAAATAATGCAGGTGTAAAACGTGCAACAGAAATTTTAAGCCAAGAAAATATAAGCCCAGACGAATGGGAAAAGGCAAAAATAGAAGCATCTAAACGAAAAGTAATTATACTTGAACGAGAGGAAGAAAAATTAGAAATAGCAAGAAAACTCATTAACCGTAATTTATCTGACAATGACATTGCAGAAGATACAGGTTTGACAGTTGAACAAATAGAACAACTCCGCAACGAACAACAAAAAAATTGATGACAAAACTAATTTAGCAAAAGCAGGGCATTTATACTAAATTTGGGTCTTGGAATTATATTAACATTTGTGCTTCTTATTCACTACCTGCGCTAATACTTTTCTGTTAGCTTCATTCTAAAAAAACACTATAAAAAAATGAGTAGAAAAAATTGGACTGATGACAAATTAATATATCGACTCATAAGTAATAAGACAGACAAATCTCATTGGGACAATATTAGTGTATTGAGAAAACGACCAAGTGAAGAACTATTTGCAAAGTGTGTAGAATTGACCAAATCAGACAATACCAAAATTAGAAAAATAGGTATTGATATTTTAGCTCAATTAGGTTTACCTCCAAGACCATTTTTGAAAGATACTTTAAAAATTTACTTTGAATTACTTGATACTGAAACTGACCCAGATGTTTTAATGTCGTTACTTTATTCTATTGGACACAATAATGAAAAACTCAATAAAATGCAAATTGATAAAATATGTTCATTCATTTACAACGACAATAGTTTAGTAAAAGAAGGTTTAGTTTCAGCGTTGCTTGGTATTGACAACTTAACTGCAATTGAAACCTTAATAAAACTCTCAGCAGACAAATTAAGCCATATAAGAAATTGGGCAACTTTTGGACTTGGAACGCAAATCGAAAGAAACGATAAGAACATACGCGAAGCTTTATGGGAAAGAGTTAACGACAAACATCAAGAAACAAAGCTTGAGGCAATTGTAGGATTGGTAAAACGAAAAGACGACCGAGTAAAAGAAATTATAAGACGCGAACTGATAGGTGGAGAATACGGAACTTTATTATTTGAAGCTATTATCGTGACTCAAGACAAAGAGTTTATACCTTTACTCAAACAGAATTTAAGTATAACCAAGGGAGATAAAACCATAAATATTCAATGGCAAAAAGACTTGAAGAATTGTATTGACGAACTAACCAAACTGACAAATGAAAGAGAAACGACTCGCTAATACCGTATTAGCAATAGTAGGGCTGACATTTTTAAATTCAGCATCTGTAATTCTATTGGGCATTTGTACAAATGTAGGGCTGACATTTTTTAAATGCACCACCACCAATACCTAAACCATTGAGGACAAATTACAAAATCACTATCATCATGCTATCTATTTAAAAAAAATAAACTGCAAATTGAAAACTTATGACAGAAAATTTTGAAATAAAAAACTTAGACGATTTTAATTCATTGTTACAAAAAGCAGAGAATGATAGTAGTGATGCAATGAATGAAGTAGCATTTTGGTTTGAAAATGGCTTGACAATTAATAATGTTGAAATTGTAAAATGTAACCCACAACTTGCTTTTGATTGGATAAAGAAATCACATGAACAAGGAAATCTAAACGCAACTATCAGATATGCCGACTATTTAAGTAATGGTGAAAACGAGTTTTGTCAAAAAGACGTTGAACTTGCAATGAAACTTTATAAAAATGCAATGAATGAAGGTTCAAGTAATGCTACATTTAATTTGGGCTTAGAATATAGAAATAAACAACAATTTGGAAAGGCTTTTGAACTTTATCAAAAAGCTAACAATTCTGATGACTACTTTGCAGAATTTACACTTGGACTATGTTATTATTATGGTGTAGGAACATCAAAAGATAAATTAAAGGCATTTGAAATATTCAAATCATTAGACAAAGAAAATTATACAGAATTTGAAATTGACGAGGCTAATTATTTAATTGGTAAAATATATTTAGAAGGAGAAGTTGTTGAACAATCATTTGATTTAGCAAGGAAATATTTAGAACTCGCTGACAAAGACGGAGACCATCGCTCAGCACATGAACTTTTAATGATAATAGGACGAACAAAAATGATAAATTAAAAAATAAAACACCAGCCTCCAAAATTAATTTAGCAAAAGCAGGGCATTTATACTAAATTTGGGTCTTGGAATTCTATTAACATTTGTGCTTCTTATTCACCACTTTCGCTAATACTTTTCTGTCAGTGGCACTTAAAAACAACAACATAAAAATGAAAATAAAACCAGAAGAATTAACAGAAAATGGTTATGTCCTGCTTGACAAGTTAGAGCATAACGAGCTTGTGCC
>JALOMS010000750.1 GCA_025455345.1 Thermoflexibacter sp.
TCTAAGTCTAATTGTGAGCCAGACTTAAGTTCCCAACCTAAGCCTATCATAATTTTCTTCAATGCAGGTTCTTTTTTACTGAGGTTGAATGTTCCTCCTTTTTTTAATGAGATTGCCATAGTTTTTATGAATTATAAATTTATTTTTTCAGTATTTTACGCAAATCTAAGACAAAAAGTTTGGATTTGAATCAGATTTACACTTGTATCAGTTAGTATATCCTGATTCATTCTATATCCCAAGGTAAGTAGATTAGCACCCGTAGTGAGAGATAGTTGCTTATTGATTGGGATATGTACCTCTAAACCAAAACCAAATTGATTGATTCCTATGGGTCTGCTGTATGGAAACTGCATATTAGGATTGCCTATCAATATGGGCTTAGAAAAAGTATTCATCAAAGTCAATCCAATTTGCTGACTATCCGCTTCTTGCAGTACAAAGAAATTAATAGAAAAAAGCAAAATGGAGATTTTTAAGGATTTAGTCATGAAAAAATTATCTATGACTAAATTGGACAATAGTTTATTAATTAAGAATATATTTGATTTTTGATTATTTCCTTCCGCAATTTACAAATTTTCTGTAACAACTAATAGGATTTTCAACTACCTTTGACTGCAACCTGCGCTTTTGTTTTGAATACGAATTTTTTTAGAGAGCAAGACGAAATATTTTATTTTTTCATTCAAAAATCAAAATTGGTTCAATTATTGATAATTTGTAGTTGTTTCAGAAAAATAAGATAATTTGAAGGTAAAGTGTGAATAATTTTATATATTATTGTTTAGATTATTCAGAAAAATCACTACCTTTGTTATTATAAAAATTTTCCCTTTCATTTTACCCCTTTGATGAGTATCAATAGTCAATAGCAGACAACTTTCATTGCCAATTTATTTTAAATCAGAAACTTATCAAAGGTCTATGTCAATCAAAACAAATCTACAGAGTACAAGAGCTGTTTTAATGGGCGCGAGCCATTTCCCCAAAGATAAGGACTTAACAACGCTCGAAAATGTTTCTAATAACATCAAGGAACTAAATCGCATATTTAGTGATAAGCGTATTTTGGGTCTTTTCAGCAATAATATCGTTTCCCTATACAATACACCTGATAATACAAAAATCAAGGAGGAACTGGCTATTTCTGCTGAGTCCGCTACTGATACATTGATATTTTATTATTCTGGGTATATTATTTTGCGTCGGGGGCAGGTGTATCTCTCTACGGTGAACTCTTCTAAAGCGCAGGTTCACGTCAATGCCATTTCTTTGGCAGAGTTGGCTAATATCATTCGTGAAAATGAAAATGCTACCAAAATCTTAATTTTGGATTGCGTATATCAGCATGCAGAAGGACACACCCTTAACAATGCCCAACAGATTGTAAAAGAAGAATTTAACAAATTTGAGGAAAGCATTAAAACCGCATATATTATCGCTTCTTCGCCTGAAACTACTTTGGACATTTTCAAATCAGAGAATCCTTCTTCCTTGACTAATCAATTTATCAAAATTTTAGAAACGGGAAGTAAAAAAGAAACCGACGAGCTTAGTCTAAACGATATATTTGAAGGTATTAGCGAAAAAGTAAGAGCGGCAGGACAGTTTGAGCCTATACGAGGCAGTCATAGCCCTCAGCGCAATCGCGGTTTTGTCAATAACCTCAAATTCATTGAATATAAGAAATTTAAAACCGAAGGGGATAGTTTTTTTGCCAAAGAGAGCTTTGGTGAGGCTTTGCCTTTGTACCAATACGCCACCAAACTCTACAATAATGATAGCGACTTGAACAATAAGATAGATTTTATCAATTTTGTTTCTGAAGCTAATAAGCATTTTAGCAAACTTGCTTACGAAAATGCTCGACAAAACTATCAGTATGCTTATCAACTCTTTCCGATTCAGAGCATTAAGAGCAAAATAGATACTTCCGTAGAGCGCATGGCTGAAGAGTATTTCAGAAATGAATACTATGAAAAAGCCAAAGAAAGTTATGAATTTTTGGTCAAATCTTTCCCTGATAATGAGATATTTAGAGAAAGGTTAGAAAAATGTGAAGATGAGATTTTGCTTTCTGAATTGATAGACGAAGCGGATAAGTTATTTTTCCAAGATAGGTATGCAGATGCCGCAGAGTTGTATCAAAGAGCGGTAGAGATAAATCCAGACCGCCGCACGATTCGTAGAAAGGAAGAATGTGAGTTTTTACTATCCAAAGAAAAAACTTTGAGGGAAAGATTAGAATTGGAATTTGCTCATAGACAAAATATAGACATTAAGGCGATTGTCAATGAGGAAGTTGCAAAACGAGAGCAGAACCTTCGCAAGGTCTTGGAAGTAAAGATGAGAATGCAAGTACAGCAAGAAACAACCCAAGAAGCCAATAAGAGTTGGGAAAAGATGATTTGGGAAAAAGTAGCGAACAAAGATAGCTTTGAGTTTTATGATTTTTACTTAGAATTATTCCCTCAAGGAGAATATCAGTCGGAGGCTTTGGCAAAAAAGGAATTATTCGCTCTGACAGATACCCCAAAGACTAAAGAAAAACCTATCATAGAACACATAGAAGTCAAAGAGGAAAAATTAGAACCTGTGATG
>JALOMS010000751.1 GCA_025455345.1 Thermoflexibacter sp.
CATATTATAAAAAAACATCATGCCCAATGCTCCAAAAAATAGCAAAGTAAAAACATATATACTTTCCTTATTCTTTGTCCAAAAGGTTTGATAATCTCCCCTATAAAAAGAAAAAGAACGCAAAGCCGCTCCTATCAGATTTCTATAAGTGCTTTGCTCGACTTGCAGATGAAAATAAACAAAACTTTCTCCTGAAGGGATACTTATATATATCAAGTCTCTATATTTCCTGTAGCTTCGCTTAGTAATAGCTTGTATGTCAGAGTGTTCTGACAATAGACTTTCTTGAGAAATAGGCAATAGGTATATGCTAATGTGTTCCAAACCCATAGAAAAAAGAGCGATTGGGAGGCTGTCTTGGTTCAAGTTATGGAATTTGTATCTTAGCCAATAAGCATTTGCATTTTTATCTAAAGACTTAACATCAAGAGGTTTAAACTCACTTTGTACTGATGGTTGTATTATATCTTTAATACTTTTTTTATCCGAATAATCTATGTAAATCTGTGAATAAGGTTGCAAAAAATAGGGTTTATCTTGCGCTAAATCTTTGATTTGTACCATAGGAATTTCTTTCCCATGAGCCAATGAAATATAGATACAAAATATAAAAATGAGAAGTAAAAACTTTTGCATTTTTTGATACATATTTGTTGATAACTAAAATAGAAATCGCACAAGACACAATAATTACTTATTTATTAAGCCATTGGGCAAAATGAAAAGATGTTTACCTATTGGGCTATTCCAATTTAACCCTGTTTTACTCATTAACTTGCATAACCATTGAATTATTTTGTAAAATTAAGGGATTTTTTATAAACCAAATCTGTAAGTTACTACCATAAATATACCATTTTTATGAATCACAAATTTGTTTTACTTTTCTTATTCCAATTTATTTTCCTTGTTGCTATCGCACAAAAAGAACAACTTAGACAGGACATACAAACAGTAATATCAGGTAAAAAAGCAGACGTGGGGGTAGCCGTTCTTAGTTTAGCAGACAGAGATACCTTTTCTATCAATGGCAAAAAGCACTACCCCATGCAAAGCGTGTATAAATTTCATCTTGCTTTGGCAGTCTTGGCACAGGTAGATAAGGGCAAGCTAAAATTAGAAGAACCTATTTTGGTGAAAAAGACAGACTTACTTCCCAATACTTGGAGTCCTCTGCGAGAGAAATATCCTGATGGGGAAGTCAAGTTGCCTTTGAGTGAAATTTTGACTTATACCGTTTCTCAAAGCGATAATAATGGGTGCGATATTCTTTTTAGGCTTTTAGGTGGTACGAAGAAAGTACATCAATACATCAAAAAGCTGGGAATTAAAGATATTGCTATTGCCGCTACGGAGGAGGAAATGCATCAAGCATGGGACGTGCAATTTACCAATTGGACTACGCCATTAGAGGCAGTGTATCTATTAGATAAGTTCTTCAGTAATCATATCCTATCTAAAACAAGTTATGATTTTCTTTGGAAGATAATGGTAGAAACCTCCACAGGCATGAAAAGAATCAAGGGACTGCTACCTGAAACAGCAGTAGTAGCGCATAAAACAGGAACATCAGGAACAAACAAAGAGGGTATCTCTTCCGCAACGAATGACCTTGGAATCATACGATTACCCAATGGTAAACATATTGCACTCATGGTGTTTGTCTGTAATTCCGCAGAAAATAATGAAACAAATGAGCGGATAATTGCAGAAGTAGGAAAGCTCGTATATGAATATTATAGTAGGAAATAGCGTTTTTATACACTTCTCTATTATCTTTGCCTACGAACCATTAAAATATAAGAAATACTATGATTAACCTATTCAAAACAAAAAAAATTAAAGAAGCGATTGATAGCAACCCTACCAATGTCCAAGAAATCATCAATGCCTCTGAGTATGCTATTTGCATCACTAATGCCGAAGGTTTGTTTGCTTTTGTCAATGACAACTATTGCCAAACCTATGGTTATAGTAGAGAAGAACTCATTGGAAATCATTTCAGTATGGTAGTGCCAGATAATACAAAAGCTATTCTCAATAAACTACATGACGAGTATATAGAGAAACAACAAGAAATTTCTAATACTTGGGAAGTAGTCAATAAGAAAGGCGAACTGATGAAAATTAATGTAGATGCGCGATTTACTGACAAAATAGGGAATCAACCCCATAAGATTACTTATGTGGAGCGCATGAACTAAGAGTTACTCTAATTTGTAATTCCCTTCGTCTTTTCAGTTACATCTATGCAGAATTGGGAAAGCAGTAAGTCAAAATAGCAATATTACTTACTGTTTTTTCTTGCTTTTCTCCTTGCTTACTTGTTATTTAGGACTTTTATCAAAGGAGGTTTTATTCCCTATGTCCAAAGCACTCATCAATCAATACTACAAAGACTTACAAAGAGCGAGGCAGTTTAGCGGTTCGGTAAACGAAGAAACGCTGAAAACTGCTTTTGCCAACTTGCTGAATGGCTTTGCACGTAAGCAAGACCTCGAATTAGTCAGAGAGGTCTATATCAAAAGTAGCGTAGGCGCGCCTATTCGCCCCGACGGGATTCTTCGCAATATCCTCCAATTGGACTATGGCTACTGGGAAAG
>JALOMS010000752.1 GCA_025455345.1 Thermoflexibacter sp.
AGGGTCGTTTACGTCAGGAGAAATGGACGCAGTGCGGTTGGTAGGTCCCAAAGCACCAGCCACATAGCGCGGCTTGTCTGGATTCTTGGCGGTAAACTCGTCTGTTACCTCTTTGGCAATCTTGGCGGACTGAAAGTTGAGTTCGTAAGCCAAATGCTCCATTTGGTAGTCCGCCATAGCGACAGAAGTACCACTAAAAGTATTGGTTTCGATGATGTCCGCCCCCGCCTCCAAGTATTGGCGGTGTATCTCCTTGATGATGTGCGGCTGGGTAATAGACAAAAGGTCATTGTTCCCTTTGAGGTCGCAAGGGTGGTTTTTAAAGCGTTCTGCACGAAAATCTGCCTCAGTGAGTTTGTATCGCTGAATCATTGTCCCCATCGCTCCGTCCAAAATGAGGATTCTATGTTTTAAAATTTCTTTGATGTCTTTCTTCACGTATTTTTCTTAATTATGAATTATAAATTATTAATTATAAATGTTTTATGATGTTAGTCCGAATTTGTAATCGCAACGGCGAACCGTTCGGACTTGCATAACATTGGATTTGCAATCCAATTTTTATGAAAGCGAATTACAAATTCGCCATTACATTAGGTCAAGATTGCAAATCTTGACCAGCAATATCTCTATTTTTCATGCTAATAGTTGTCGTAATAAAAATCGTGAGCAAATTCTATTATTGCTTTTTTACCCGTCCCAGCAATATCAAGCATAGACTCCCACAAATAATTAGATAATTTATTTTTAGCATTTGGATTTCTAAAAGCGTATATGTGCATATTTGGTTTATTTTCAGAATATGTATATCTTAACTTATCCTCAATGAAAACTATTGCGGATACGTGCTTTGACTTTTCACAGTTATCTAACCATATAATTTCTTCCTCTTTTGATAAATTAGGTGGTTTTTTGTGGTCTTGATATTGGCAAAATACCCTACGAGCAAAATCATAATAGAATATTTTATTATGATTGTTAAACTCGCTTGTTATTTTGCTATGGAAATTGGAATTGACATAGAACATTATGCAGGGTGCATTTTTTAATATTTTGTTTGAATGGTTTTTAAAAATAATATCATGAAAATAAAGAGATTGTTTATAGGGATTACTCTGTGAAGTAGTTATATGAATAGGTTGCTTTTTTTCATAAATCAATCCTTCTATAATTTGGCTCTTACTACGATAAAATTCGTTCAAGTTAATAAAAGGGATTAACCCTTTTGCCTCTCCTATTATTTCTTTAATAGGAAAATCTATAACTTCATTAATATCATTTTCTAAATAGCATATCAGATTTTCAAGCCCTTCTGTTTTTTTAACTTCTTCTATAATCCTATTTTCTAATGATGAGCGCAATGTTTTTACATCAAAATATACATTTTCGCAATGATAATTTATAAAACCATCAAAATCTACTTCCTTTGTATTTTTATTACTAAAAGAGTCTTTACTATCTACTTTTTTATCAATCTCAATTTTGCCTATTGAGAAACGTATTAGCGAGAAATAGCTATAAACTGCTAATTCATGGTATGCTCCTTCATCGTTTCGAGAGAATAATTCTTTTATCTTTTTCTTTAAATTAATGACTGAATTTTCATACAAATGTGATGAAAGTATAAACTTTAATCTTGTTACCAACTTTTTTTTAAAGTGTTCTTTACCAGTCATTTCTTTATAAATATTGCTTTCTTCTGTTTTCAAATAATCTTCTTTTTCCTTAGAGGATAAAGAAATATTAAACTCTTCTAAAATAAAGTTTTCTAATACTTTTAATTTTTCTTGACTGTACTGCATAGTCGCCTTTATTAATATTTTAAATCTTTGACACCATAAAACCCGTTAGTCCAAATTTGAAATTCGGACTTATTTAGAGTTGGACAGTTCCACTGCGGTTTGTAATCCAACTTACTGATATAAAGCAAATTACAAATTCGCAATTTAAAGGTAAGTTAGTTTGTCATGTCTTATAACATAACAAACTGAATTGATTAGTTTTCCATTTTTCACGTCTTATGACGTGATAAACTACCACACTATTGTTAGCTTGCTATGTGAAAATCGCTTGACTTGATCTCCTTGGATAGATGACATATGGTTATATGCGAACGGTCGCCCGAAGTCGGCCTCCTTGTACAAAGGATGCGCGCTAACTGCCTATCTGTATTTGAGGGGCCAAATTTGATGGCCTTGGATGGCGATTGTCGTATGTCATTCAAAGTTGTGATAGCACGAAAAGTCTTTTATGAATAACTGTTGATCGCCGTATTCGATTGGTCGCGGAATTTCTTGATTACCGTAAGTTTAATTGCAACGTGTCCACTGTTCGCAAGTTTTTGGGACAGAACCATTAGTGCAGCTCTCTATGGGATGACACAGGTCTGCAGAGCAAAACGTCAGTGATAACAGCAACACGATCTTTGGCTACAAAAGCGTCGACACATTGTTTCTTGTTGTCTGTTGGTCGGGTAACGGTCTCCCTTAGTAAACTTTGATACATTCCCGTGCACGTATTGAGGAATTTTTACTCTTAAAAGTTGAAATAGTGCGGATATTGGGCCTTTTAGCGCAGATCTTTATGGATAATTATG
>JALOMS010000126.1 GCA_025455345.1 Thermoflexibacter sp.
CATTAAAAGCCCATACTACTGCTTTTTCTTTTCCTATACCAGATGTTCTTGCAATCTTATTGTAAAAGCCAAAGGCTATAATAATAACCACAAAACCACAAGATTGGAGTCCCCAACATATTACTTTTATCAAATCTTTGGGATTGACAGCAAAATCAGTGAGTAAGACATAAAAAATAGAAAACGCAAAAACTGCCAACAAATTATTGGGAAATTTGATGAAGTAGTTTTTAAACGAATTGCCGTAATATTTTAGCCCTAAATTGTGCTGATGTTCAATGGACTTCTGTTCCATTTTCATTAATCCACTTCTGTAACCAAAACTTGCATATATTTCATTCATAGCTTCTTTCCATGCTTTTCCCTCGCCCAACTTCTCTTCTAAGGCGCAAGCATAATGGTCGGTCATTTCATCAATGAAATCTTGATTTTCCAGCCAGCAAGTATTACGCAAGTGGTTTTCTATCAGTGCAATATGTTCTTTTTCAAGTTTCATAGTATTTTAAATGGAAAATTGAGGATTTAAGATATTTTGAAGGTGTTTCAAAGAACTTATCAGTTCTTCTATTCTGCTTGCCGCTTCTGTTTTGCCTTCCTTGGTCAGGGAATAATATTTTCTTGCTCTTCCTTCTACGATTTCCGTTTCGGTTGTTACCAAACCTTCTGCTTCCAATTTGTGCAAAGCAGGATACAGCGCGCCTTCGGTGATTTGCATTTCCTCATTGGTGATTTGCTTCACTTTTTGCGTGATTTCATAGCCATACATACGCTCCCGCTCCGCCAAGAGTTTTAGAATAATGGTGGCAAGGCTACCTTTTAATATGGAGTTGTTCTGATTCATTGTACAAATATATATAATTTTATTCTATACCTCCAAATCTTAGGTATTATTTTTTTATACATTATTTCCTATTAACCTTTTTTCTTCCTTAGTCAAGCCATAAAACTGGTACAATAACTCATCTATTTCTGTTTCTATACTGCTTGTATCTGCCTCTTTATCAGCTTTTTTGAGGGTAAGAATCTGGTCAACTTTGGTGATGATGGATTGTTGCTTTTCCTTGCTAACTACGGGAATTGGAAAGTTTTTGACATAAATATTAATCCAACGGGTAGTCCCCATACCACTTGTATTGGCAGTAGATTTGAGGTAAAAGGCAATCAGTTTAGAATTTAAAACTCCAAGTAAGTATTTGATTGCTAAGTCTTTGGGTGGAATTAGAAAATAAGCAGAATTGAGCAGATACACTTCTTCACTACAAAGCG
Organism: Thermoflexibacter sp.; assembly: GCA_025455345.1. Taxonomy (GTDB): domain Bacteria; phylum Bacteroidota; class Bacteroidia; order Cytophagales; family Thermoflexibacteraceae; genus Thermoflexibacter. Next base: position 1,267 of record JALOMS010000126.1, read on the forward strand.
CAAACCGTCCTTTGTCCGAAAGCTCTATCCAAACAATTTTCTCCAATTGGAAATCATCAAAGAATGAAGTGGCTCTTAGATTTGTCCAATGCCTGCCTTGCGCTCCTCTTTGCTTAAATTTTTCGCCAAAACTGTCAAAGTATTGATAAAGTGTAGGATAGTCTTTTTCTACATTTACCTCGTTTCTGGTCAGAATTACATACAGGTTTGCAAACTCATAAACGTATTTTTGAATATCGCGTCCTCTCAAAATTGGTTTGATAATCTTCTCATTATTAGCGTCTTGCTTTATTAATTTTATCTTTTTTGCTTCATCAATTACAAAAACATCATTTGCTCCTGTGGCTATTCCCAAGTTAATTTGGCAATGGAGTTGCTCTAATGAGGGGAAATTCTGACTTAATTTATTTAACAGTTTTAGTCGTTCTTTGCTTACCAAATTCCAATTCTGTGCAGTCAAATCTTCTTGTTCGTAAAAAAACTCATGTTGTTTTACAAATTCATCAAAATTAGTCTTTTCATCATATTTTGCATTGACAATCAGGATATTATCATTAAATTTTCCTTTTTGATAGGTAAGAATAGATGTATTTACTATCGCTTCCTCAAAAACTTGCGTTTCCTCAATATTAATCACTTGCTGAATCGTAGATTTTTGAGTGAGAAACTCACGTGTTGGCTTTCCATATTCTGCCTTCAAAAAAGAGTTGGAAGTAATAAAGCCAATGAAACCTTCTTCACGAGCAATATGAAATCCTAATTCAAAAAAATAGCAAAACAAGTCTGCAAAAGATTGATGAACAGCATATTTGCCTTTCAAACTATCCCTGTAAGCAATATTGTCATGGCTAATATAAGGCGGATTCCCAACCACTATATCAAAGCCAATAAATTTACCACTTTCATCAAGCACCTCTGGAAACTCGAAACGCCATTCAAAAAATCTCCTAAAAACCTCTCCATTGGCTTGGCTGTCAATCCTAATTTTCAATTCTTCTACTTTTGCTGAAAGACTACGGATTTGGTTTTCTTTTTCTTCTTTCTACTTGTTTGTCAAAGAGTTATCAAATAATTTTTGCGTGCTAAGTTCGTAGAGTTCTGTTCCTAATTTCGTGTATTCTTTCACCAAAGGGTCGGACTGACGAATTTTGGTTTTTATATCACCTTTGATAAAATCAATCTGCTTCTCAAAAGCACGTTTTTTTTCTTTGTCCAATTCATTTTTATAACTACTAACGCACTCCAAATAATATTTAAAATTCCAATTGATACTTTTTTTGAAACCGTTGCTCAAATCAGTGGTCAAATCAAACCTACTCAATACAGAATTTCCTGTTTTGATATTGATGTCTATATTGGGCAGGGTTTCGAGTTGGAGGTAGCTTAAACCCACAAGGTTTTTAAAACCTTGTGGTTTTTGGTTTTGCGCTGGCTTGTAATACGCACTTTTCAGCAGTTCTATCCAAAGCCTTAGTTGGCAGATTTTCACCGAATTAGGATTGATGTCCACCCCCAAAAGGCAATTTTCTATAATTGTTTGTTTTTCATGGAAAAGCGTTTCTTGGATAATTTGCGCTTTCAATGGCAGTTTACCGTCTTTGAGTTTGTAGGCTATTTTTTCTCCATAGTCTTCATCTACAATATTGACTTCATCACTTTCAAGTATTAAATTGACTTTCAGGCGATTGTATGTATTTCTTTCAAATAAAATTCCTAACTCATATTTCAAATGCAAAACGTGGTTGAGCATAGACACCAAAAAGTGTCCAGAACCTACGGCAGGGTCGCAGATTTTCAAGGAGTTAATCAGTTCATTTGCCTGTTTTTGTTTTTTATTTCTAAAAATATAGTTTTCCAAATCTTTGATAGTATCAAACTGAAAATCAAAGGCTTTGCTCATTTTTTTCAGTACACACGTATGCAAGAGTTCCCTGCACATATATTCGGTTACATAAGAAAACAACTTATTAGCAATTGCAGATACAGGGAATCACAGAATAGTATTGGTAGATTTGTCAATATAAACCTTGATGAATTTCCCAATGAAACATTTTTATTTCTATGAATATCATAGAATCTTGCCATTTTAAAAGCCTTCCTTTTTTATTTAACAAAAATCAATATTAAATTAAAAATTTAAGCTAAATTTTTTAATGTAATATAAATCATGTTTTTATGATACTTGACTTAAAGTTTTACTTTAACTTTGAGTATAAGCCCTTCATTATCAAAAGACAAAATTTAGAGGGAAAGCTACTTATTTTTAAAAATTTTTACTAAAAAGTGGAAAAAAGTGGGAAAAAGTGGTTGATTTTTTGATATTTATTTTTATGTTTGTGTGCAGTAATATAACGGTAATCTATTCAAGTAATGCTTTCAATAAGTTTTGATTAACTGCTATGTTAGTGAAAGTTGGAAAGGTATCAAAGAGAGGTTGTTTGTAAAAATACAAACAACAGCAGAAAGCACAAACAATGGTATGAATAGCACCTCCCCCCTGCCCCCTCATAAGGGGGAGAAAATACAAAAGGCTGTTTGAGGGGGTGTAGGGGGAGGAAAAATGGAATTAAGAACTTATAAATCATAACTATATAGATGTTTTTCTCAGGAGAATACGAAGCTACCCTCGACGCAAAGGGCAGATTGGTGCTACCCACCAAGCTGAAATCGGCTTTGCCTTCTGAAACGGGAGATAACATCGTGCTAATGAGAGGGTTTGAGCCTTGTTTGGTGCTGTATCCTTACTCTGAGTGGAAAAAGGTGTTTGACAAGGTAGCAGGGCTGAACGAGTTTAATGAGGAGTACAGAAACTTCCAACGTAACTTCTTGCGCGGCAATACGGAATTGGAATTGGACGCAAACGGTCGTTTCATAGTTCCCAAAAGCATGATGAAGTTTGCCAATATAGAAAAAGATGTGATTTTGGTGGGCATTGGCAACCGCATAGAAGTTTGGAATCCAGAGCGTTACGAGGAATTCCTCATCAAAGACCAAAAAGAGTTTTCTCAAATGGCGCAGAAAGTTTTAGGAAACTAACAAAATGACTAATTACGAATTAATAATTACTAATTATTTGTTAGTGAAGTGTTTGTGAATGTAAAAACAGATAGATGTAATTAGTCATTAATCATTAGTAATTAAAAAAATGTACCACACACCCGTTTTATTAAAAGAAAGTGTAGAAGGTTTGGCGATAAAGCCTGATGGCGTGTATGTGGACTTGACTTTTGGCGGTGGCGGGCATAGCAGGGAGATTTTTAAGCAATTAGAAACAGGAAAACTCTTTGCTTTTGACCAAGATGATGACGCAGAAGCAAATGCAAAAAATGACAAGACGTTCTTTGACAATCCGAAATTTCAATTTGTAAAGGCAAATTTCAGGCACGTAAAAAAGTACCTCAAACTCTACAAAATCAGTCAAGTAGATGGTATTTTGGCAGATTTGGGGATTTCCTCACACCAAATAGACGAGGGGAGCAGGGGCTTTTCTACACGCTTTGATGGTGCGCTTGATATGCGAATGAATCAACAGCAAGATTTTTCTGCGAAGGAACTAATTGCCAAGTATTCAGAAAAAGACCTACACAAGATTTTGGGTATTTACGGCGAAATCAAAAATGCGAAGACTTTGGCGCAAGCAATTGTAGCAGAGCGCATTAGAAAAGAAATAGCAACTACCCAAGATTTAAAAAATGTCTTGCAAAAGTACGCACCAAGAGGCGCAGAGTTCAAATACTTTGCCCAAGTGTTCCAAGCACTGCGAATTGAGGTAAACGAAGAAATGAAGGCTTTGGAAGAAATGCTGGTGCAAAGCACTGAAATACTGAAAGTTGGCGGAAGATTATCTGTCATTTCGTACCACTCTTTGGAAGACAGATTGGTAAAAAACTACATCAGCAAGGGCAAGTTTCATGGAGAGGTAGAGAAGGACTTTTACGGCAACGAAATCAAGCCCTTAGAAGCCGTAAACCGCAAACCCATAGAAGCAAGCGAAGAAGAAATCAAAGAGAACCCAAGAGCAAGAAGCGGGAAATTGAGAATTGCGGTAAAATTATGAAAAGCAAAATCTGGAATGAATACGAAATGTGAAATCTGGAATGAGAAATTAGGAATGTATAGTTGCATTTATACGACTTTAAAAAATTGAATATCAGGTTTAAAATAGTTTATAATTGAGATGAATACTGATGAAATAAAAGTATTGAAATTTTTAATCACAGAATTGAGCAGGGAAATTAATGAAAGATTAAATGCTTTAAGTTTAGAATATGATAACATAGAAAAGCCTATTGGGGATAGTGATTACAAAGAATTTTTAGAATTATTTGGGCATATTTTATCAAGTTATAAAGTTGATTTTGAAAATATTATAGATAGTATACTAAAAAACATAGAGATTGATAATTTTAATATAAACCTTACAGGAATAGAGCCAAGTACTTTTTATAGAAAAGGAAGAGCAGTAGTTGCTATAATGAAAACTCTTGTAGGAGAAACAGCTTTAAAAGTTTCATTAAATGGCTTAATAAGCAAATTTGAAGATATAGACTGTTTTTATTATTCAAATGCTGAGATTATTCAAAACTATGCAAGGCAGGAATTTAATTCATAACTCATTACTAAACCTGTATTTTATTCATAATTAATAATTTATTATTATGAATTATAAAAGTTCCGTAGGAACGACCGTTTTGTAAAAATAAAAAATTAAGAATTACAAAGTCCCGTAGGGACGTACCTAAGATTAATTATCAAGTAGATGTGTCGTCCTTAACAGGACTTTAAAATACGGTATCAATGGGCTTTATTTTACAAAACGTAAATCCCTAACGGGATAAAAAGACAATATAATAATTTTATTTAGCTCATAATTAATAACTAAAAACTCATAACTCATCACTTATGAATTACGCAAACGTTCCAAAATCTCAAATCAAAGAGGAAAAAAAGTTTCAGTTGAACACAGAAGGCTTGAAGCTCAACCTCGATTGGCGAACTTGGAAGTTCTCCAACAAGATGTACGGCTACATCATGCTCATTGCGGTATGTGGCATTGTCTATATTGCCAATGTGCAGTATGCGGAGCGCAATGTACGTAAAATCAATAAGTTACAGAAAGAAGTAGAGATACTCAGAACTGATTATACCAATATGAAAGCAACTTTGATTTTGCAGGGCAAGCGCAGTGTGATTCGCCAAAAAGTGGGCAGTTTCGGATTGATAGAGAATGAAAAGCCAGTGTATAAAGTGGTTAAGAAAGAAGATTAAAACAGCCGCCTCCCCCCAGCCCCCTCCAAAGGGGGAGAAAATACATAAAGGCTGTTTCCCCCTCGTGAGGGGGTAGGGGGGAGGAAAAACACTAATATTGAATTGATAATATCCCTTTTATAATTTAAAATATTTGACAAACAAGCAGTTATGGAGTTAAAAACTCATCACTTCTAACTCATAACTCATAACTAAATTTAACCTTGGGCATTCGTGAATCCATATTATTGCGTGTCCGTATTGCCTTTTTGCTCATGGCAGGTTTTTCTCTAATGGTCTTAGGGAGAATTTTTTACCTCCAATTTATGGAAGGGGACTATTGGGCAAAGAAGGCACAAGAAAACGGATTGGAGTACAGAGTCATCAAAGCAAATCGGGGCAATATCCTCGCAGATGACGGCTCTTTGTTGGTTACTTCCCTCCCTTTTTACAGGGTGGCGATTGACCCTATGCTTGCTACTGACGACATTTTTAATGCAGGAGTGGACTCTCTGGGCATATTGCTTGGTACGATTTTCAAAGACCAAAACTCCGCAGATATTACCAAAGAATTGCGTTTGGCGCGTTTGGAAAAACGCCGTTATAAGGTGATTGCCAAGGACTTCATCGACTACCATACCAAGAAAAAAATTGAAACTTTCCCTATTTTCAGAGAAGGCTTCAAAGGCGGTGGCATTTTCGAGAAAACAGACAGGCGTTACAAACTTTTTGACGAATTGGCAAGGCGCACGTTGGGTTTTGTGGCAGAAGATACCAGTGGAGAGGTCAATGGGAAAGGTTTAGAATTTAGCTTTAACAAGGTCTTGGGTGGCACAGATGGGCAGGCAATTTTCCAAAAAATTGTAGGCGGTCAGTGGAAACCCGTCAATGATGGCTCGTATATCAGACCCGAAGACGGAATCGATATTGAAACGACCTTAAACGTTGATTTACAGGAGAAAACAGAAGACGCACTTCGCAAGGCACTTATTCAGCACAATGCCAAATTTGGGACGGCAATCCTCATGGAGGTAGAAACGGGCGAAATCAAGGCAATGGCGAACTTGGGCAAGAACGAAAACAACGAATACGCTGAAAATAACAACTACGCGCTCAATTTGGCAGAACCAGGCTCTACTTTCAAGATTTTCACGATGGCGGCACTCCTGGAAGAGGCTGACGGTGAGCTAAACTTGAACGATACCGTAGAAACAGGCGATGGCACGTACCAATTCTTTGAGAAGGCAGTAATGACCGACCCGCGCAAGGGTGGGCATGGCAAAATCACTGTCCAACAGGTATTTGAGCGTTCTTCTAACATTGGGATTTCCAAATTGGTATTCAAATATTTCCGCAAAGAGCCGCAAAAGTTCTTAGACCACTTGAACAATTTTGGACTCATGCAAGCTACTGATTTCCAATTGGTAGGCGAAACCAAGCCTTACATCAAGACCTTGGCAGACCCTACTTGGAGTGGTGCGACACTTCCTTGGATGTCAGTAGGTTACGAAACCAAATTGACCCCTTTGCATACCTTGATGTTTTGCAATGCGCTGGCAAACAAAGGCAAGTTGATTCAACCACTTTTGGTAAGGCGCACGCTTTACGCAGACAATACCGTTGATGAATTTACCCCTAAAATTTTGAACAAAAAAATCTGCTCGGACTACACCCTCGAAATCATGCGAAAACTCATGGAAGGCGTGGTGGAAAAAGGGACAGCAAACCACATCAAGGGTGCGCCTTACAAGATAGCTGGAAAAACAGGAACAGCAGAAAAGGTTGAAAATAAGGAATATACAGAAAAGCACTATACTTCTTTTGTGGGCTATTTCCCTGCGGACAAGCCGAAATATTCTTGCATTGTGGTCATAGACGACCCAAGTCAAGCAGGGCGTTATGGTGGTGTGGTAGCGGCTCCTGTGTTCAGAGAAATTGCCGATTTTGCGGTCAAACATTATGTAGAGGAAAATGTGATGGAATTAGGGGAAAATATCAAAGATTTCCCCAAAGTAAAGGCTGGTAATCAGCAGGAATTGAGGTACTTATGCGAGGAGTTGGGCTTGTTCAATCTCTCTTACACCAAAGAGGATTGGGTAAGCGGCAGGCTCAGAGGCGATACGCTCAAATGGGTTGCCAATCCAATCAAGGGAGCAATGATTCCTTCCGTGATAGGCATGAGCCTCAAAGACGCAATTTTTATCTTGGAAAACAAAGGATTGAAAGTGAGCTTTTCAGGCAAGGGCAAGGTGGTAACGCAGTCATTGGCAATAGGTTCGCGCTTGCAGAAAGGAAAGAAAATTCATCTTAGACTTGGATAATTTTATTAATTATAAAAATATGACTATCAATAACTTATTATTAGAAAGAATTACGATAGACCCTGAAATATGTCATGGAAAACCATGTATCAGGGGCATGAGGTGGCCTGTGGAAGTGATTTTTGATATGCTCTCTTCCGAAATGACGACAGAGGAAATTTTAGAAGACCACCCAGAGTTAGAAAAGCAAGACATTTTAGCAAGTTTACATTATGCAAAGTTATTAATGTCAGGCATGACTATTAAAACCTTCAAAATGGCGGCATAATGAAAATATTGTGTGATGTGCATATTGCTTATAAATTGGTGAATTTCTTGATTTCCAAAGGAATAGAAGCAACTCATGTCAATCATATTTTAGATAGTTGGTTTACAAAAGATAGTAAAATAGCGGAGTTTGTGGATAGTAATGATTATACATTAGTTAGCAAAGACGCAGATTTTAAAGAAAGTCATCTATTGCGGAGTACACCTCAAAAATTGATAAAAGTGAATTTAGGGAACATTTCTAATAAGGAATTGATAAAGATTTTTGAGGAAAACCTATCTACTTTTCAAAACTATATGGACAGTGGAAAATGTATGATAGAAATAAATAAAGATAGTATTGTGATTATAAAAGAAGAATAAAAATAATAGCATAATATCATTTTTCCATCAAAACAAAACTTATAAAAGCAAAAAGAAAATTAATAATTGTTATTTGTATTGCATTCATAATTAATAATTTATAATTCATAATTTTTACAATCATGAGAAAGTTAATCATTTTATTTCTTGCTATATTAGTGAATTTCAGCGCATTTGCTGTAAATACAAGCCCTGAAACTGTGGCGGCACAGCAAAAGTTGGAAAGTATCGTGAACGGCTCTTACAAGGCACAAAATGCCAAAGAGCAAAAGGCAATTGACAAGTTCAAAAGCAAACTTGAAAAAGCAGTAAAGAAAGTAAAAGACGCAAAAGCGAAAAGAGCAGGAGATTTGGGTGGGCTTTTGGTAACTATTGGTATTATTTTGATAATCATTGGCTTAGTAG
>JALOMS010000127.1 GCA_025455345.1 Thermoflexibacter sp.
GTAACTTCAAAGCCATTTTCTGCCAGAAGGTGAGCGGCATACATTCCCGCTACTCCCGCACCTACGATAAGCACACTACCGTGATGTGGTGTAGGTTTGTATTGATTTTGAGTATCTTCTATTGCCAAGCCCCTGCTACGGGTATCAGATATTCGCACTGCCATAAGTAATATGTATAGTTTTATTTTTAGCAAGATAAAAATAAAAAATGAGTTGCAAGAAACTCTTACAACTCATCAAATAAATTTAACAATTTTGTATCTTGTTTTAGCGAATACCTAATATGGATTTGTTTCTCAAAGAGAAAATATATTTGACGAGGTAAACCAAAAGATTCCACACAAAAGCTACACACACAAGAGATATTCTAATAAGTAAAGTTTTCATGATTAGTAGTAAGTTTTTATAATTAATGACATTAATAGTTACGGTTTTATCTTCTTTTGGGTTGCAGAATTGGTAGAAAAATTAAAAAAATAATACATCTGGCATAAATTCGCTTAAAAATTAGGGAAGACGAGAGAAATATTGCTGTATTGCGAGCTTTGCAAATTGTGAGCAACACATTGCAAGGAAGTTTTAGCATTACTTATTTGACAGAATCAAGTTTTTAAAATCAAAAATAAATAAACATAAACTTCATTATTTGTAAAAAAAATTGAAATATTGGCTTTTATTTTAAAACTAAGTACATCTAATCAATTGATTATTATTAGTTTAGTGTAATTCTATAAACAAGCATAAATTTTTCTTCATTATGACATCATTTTTAGCAGAAATTATTGGTACTATGCTACTTATTATCTTGGGAGATGGGGTAGTAGGTGGTGTGGTACTCAAAGAAACCAAGTCCAACAATTCAGGTTGGATAGTCATTACCTTTGGTTGGGGACTTGCCGTTGCTATTGCCGCTTATAGTGTAGGCAAATATAGCGGAGCGCATCTGAATCCTGCGCTTACTTTGGCTTTGGCGACTATTGGGAAGTTTGATTGGGCAAATGTCCCTACTTATATTGCCGCACAATTCATTGGTGGTTTTATTGGGGCAGTCATTGTATATTTGCATTATCTTCCTCACTGGGAGCGCACAGAAGACAAAGATGCCAAATTAAGCGTATTCTGTTGTATGCCTGCGATTAGGAATCCTATCGCTAATTTCATTAGTGAGGTTATAGGTACTTTTGTATTGGTTTTAGGTATTTTAGCCATCGGAGCCAATGAGTTTGCCCAAGGGCTTAATCCCTTAATTGTAGGCTTTTTAGTAATAAGTATTGGCTTGTCTTTGGGCGGTACAACGGGCTATGCGATTAACCCTGCGAGAGATTTGGCTCCCCGCATTGCTCATTTTTTGTTACCTATCCCCAACAAGAGAGATTCGGATTGGGGGTATGCTTGGATTCCCGTAGTAGCTCCTATGGTTGGGGGCTTGTTAGGAGCGGTTATCTATCAATCATTATTTTGATTTGTTCCAATAGATGATGAGATTGTTGGTTGCTCGTCCTGCGGCTATAATGTCTAATTTCCCATCATCATCTAAATCAGCTAATTGCAAATCTTCACAGGCAATCTTGTTGTCATCTATGACATGGGATTGCCAATTTTTTCCGTCTTTGTTAGGTACAAAAAGTTTGATGCCCACCTTATTTTCGCTGTTAGGATTACGCCAACCTGCTACGATTTGGTCATATCCCAATCCTAATAAATCTCCACAAGCAAGCGCATGACCTTGATTAAAATCCTTGAACAGACTTTGCCTTTCTTTCTGATTATCAAAAGCATAAACACTTAATTCATTGCCGTGCATGGGTTCTATGCCTGTAATAAATCTTTTTTTCCCTGTCCAATACCCTAAGCGAACCTCTCCAAATCCATAAGACTCAACTTGCCAGCCTTCGTTTTTCCATTTACCATTTTTGCAAGTAATCTTCTTTATGCCTTCTTTTCCACCAAGCAAAATGAGCGTTTCCTTCTTGGATTCTATCACTTCAAAGTTATGCGTAGCATGAAGACTCTCATCTATAAGCGTGTATTTCCAAGCGTCTGTTGCAGGATTATTAGGGACTTGGTAAGCCAATACTTTTGCCCCTGCTTCTTTTGCTGTCGCATCGCGCATGGTAGGCGGGGCATTGACCGTATTGTTCCTTCCATGAAGCGGTACTACGACGAGGGCAAATTGGTTTTTAGAAGTTTTTACCCATCTCATGCGGTGGGTAGTAGGCTCATGGTGCAAGCGAATAGGAGTCCATTTTTGGGTCGTAATATCTTGTGGGCGAATGAGGTAAAATACACTGCCTGATTTTTGGTCATCTTTGGTTTCCGAAGGATTCCACTGCGCGCCTACGGCAATTTCTACTTTTCCGTCCCCATCTATGTCTCTTGCCGCAATACATACATTGTCAAACTCTGTCAGATTTTCAGCAATGATAAATTTTTTCCAATCCCCATTCCTATACCAAACAAATTGTTTTTTGTCTGCTAAAATCACATCTGCTTTTTTATCTCCATCTACATCTCCTATTGCCAACCCATAACCAATAGCTACTTGATTGTCAATAGTTTGTGCTTCAAATTCTTGTGCATACATCTTTGTCAGGACTAACAGCAGTCCGTATGCAATCAGTATTGCTTTCATATTTGTATTAGAGAAAAGATAAAACTATGCAATGCACGCAATCAGTTCGTTCAAATCTGCCACATTTTGCGTTTGGGACATATCTATGGGCTTTTGGTAAATAGATTCATATACTTCTGCAAAAATTTCTTTTTTTACTTCTATATCATAATCATTGTTACCAAGCCATTGCTGGAAAAGATTAGGGTATTGCTTTTCATATTTATACAAGTAAAAATCTTGTAACTTGTTGAAAAGCTGATTTTTAAACATTTCCTTTTTAGGAGATAATTTGTGAAATTCCTTAAAATTAATGCGGATAGAGTACGCATGACTCTGACCTGTGGCTTTGTAAAATTCAAAATCAAAATTCAATGAGGTACGTTCTTGTATTTCTCGCAAAGCCTTCTGCAAGTGTCTTTTCTTCTCGCGATTATTCTCGTAGTGAATATCAGCAATCTTGCAGAGGTGGTCAAAATAAGGAGTAATTTCCTCTTTTTTGTACATTGCTACGTGTTGTAACATGGAGAGATACATAAACAAGCTCTTATTCCTCTGCGTACCTGCGGCGATATAGTCTTCCAAAAATACAGTAGAATAATAGCTTAACAAATTGGAAATAAACTCTTTACTTAGCTTCAGTTCGTAATATCTTTTCTGGGGACGGCGAGAGTCATACAATACACGAGCATCTACCAACACAGGAATACTGGAAATACCTTCCATATTCATACCTGGGACTTTAGCCTTGTAAGTAAAGACGATATTTTCCCTAATCATTCGAAAGATGGTATATTCTAACTGCGAACTCCACTCGTATCCATTGATGTTTGGTTTGTGTTTTCTGGTTTCTGCTACTGGATGGCGTTTGCTCAAATTAGACTTTTTGTAGCCCATTACCTTGCAAAAATCAGTAAGCGAAACCCTATTGAACCCAAATAAATTGTGTGTGTAATTATAACAAATATAAACAATTAAGTCCCGCACTAAACCCGCATCAGTTCCATAATGCTCATTAATATCTGCCGCATTGAGGATAATATTTCTCTCTACTCTCACAGGAGAAAGCGTAGTGAGCAGGGTAGTATTTTGGGCATTTATATTATTTGTTATCATATTTTTTCTATTTTAGCAAGGCAAACACAAATTATCAAGGTATATTGAATTACAAAGTTAAAATTATTCAAAATATTTCCAAAAAACTTAGTAAAAAAAAATCTTTTTTCTTTAAAACTATGCGAAATTATTATTTTATTTTGTTTATCATATTTCTATTTGCCTGTAAATCAGAAGAAAATCAATCTGAGAACCAAAGCATACAAGCAAATAAGGAAAGTGTTGTAGATTCTACATTTTTGTGTGTACCGTGTAAGTCAGTAGGGAAAATTACATCGGCAACTTCAGAAGCAGACCTCGTAAAATGGTTTGGGCGCGAAAATGTTATCACAGAAAAGCAACAATATGACGGTGGCGAATACGTGCTTACTACTATTTTTAGAGGTACAACCAAAGAGCTTGGGATTACTTGGCAAAATGAGGAAAAATTGATAGGTGTAAGTACCTGCTCGGTAGATACTTCTGCCACGCAATGGGAACTTCCTTTGGGCATCAAACCCTCGACTCCTCTGTCCAAACTCGTGGAACTCAATGGAAAACATTTCTCTTTCAGTGGCTTTGGTTGGGATTATGGTGGAGGTATCATGGGTTTTGAAGGTGGCAAGTTAGCACAGTATGCACAATGCTATGGGATTACTTTGGTGGAGGATTATGAGGCTTATCCCAAACTGAATGAGCAGGAAACTGGGCAAGTAGTAGGGGACATCAAAGTAGATAGCGACAACAAGGTCTTGGAAAAATTGAATGTGAAAGTGAGTAAAGTGAGTATTTTTTTCAACCCGCCCAATTAATCGATATTTTATATTTTTATTTGTTAATTTATTGCATGATATTTGGAACATGGATTTTATATACAAAGATATTACCTAAGCCTGACCTAATCAAATAGTTCTTCCACTCACTTACTATCCTATATTTGATTAAATTTTTTTTATTATCACTTCAAAATCTAACAAAAACATGAAAAAACCAATTGTTATTGCCTTCGTTGCTATCATCATGCTTATTGCCAATCAAGGCTTTGCCCAAGATTTAACTACTTGGACATGGGATACTTATAAAATGCAATTTGATGTCCCTTCAAATTTCAAAGTAATTAAAAACAACGCCAATGTTTTTGAGGCTTCTAATGGTAATATTACTTTAAGTATCTATCCGCGCAAAGGACAGAATCTCACCTACGGGAAAATGCAAAATGCCATCATTAGCTGGGCAAACCAAAACGGGCTTACCTCAGATACTGGGGCAGAATACTTAGAAAATTTGAACGGTTATTGGGGTTGTTACATAGACGGCTCCGCAAAGGGCTTTCCTACTTCGGCTCTATTGCTGATTGACCCTGATTACACAGACATTAGTTTGTACGTATGGATTTCTTATAGAGAAGGTTACGAAGATACAGCCGTAGCTATGCTCAAAAGTTTTACACTCCAATAAATCTTGCTATGTAGCTTTACCAATGCTTTTAAGGCTTGGTAAGGCTTCCCATTCATCTAAAAGTTTGTATTTAAGTAATCAAGTAAAAATTATCATGTATTTCAGAACAAAGAGAAAACCACTCTTTGGGATTTACTAAATGAAATTTCGAATACTGAATTATGAATTTTGAATTTCGAAATTTATAATTCAACATTCATAATTCAGCGTTCGGTATTCGATATTAAAAAAAACACGCAAAGAAAAAGAAATAGAGATTTTATAACCTAACAACTTTTACTCAACTACTTAACTATTCAAAAGTGCTTAGTCTAACTTCAAATCTCCTTCAAACTCTCTGGCAAAAGTAATAAAATCTGTATTGGGTGGTGCAATATCTTGTTGTCGAAGCAAGACTGCATATTGTGCGCGATGATAAGTAGCGTGATTTACACATTGGATAATAATATCAGAAACGATATTTTCATAGTGAATTTTTAAAAAATTTTCATACGCCATCACTCTGTCAAATTCCTGTTGGTCTGCTCCTTGCAAATACTCCAGCCAGTTTTTTGTGTTTTCTATGGCTAATTCTTCTAAGGTATCCCAAGGAAGGATTTGCCAAATATGGATACTTAAATCTGGATTGCCTTGGATACGAGTAAGCCATAACTTTTGAGCGGTAAGTACATGGCTTACTAACAAATGTATTCTTTCTGGTATTTTCTCAATAGGGATAGTTCTGAGAAAATCAAAATATCTAAAATTTGCCCAATGATTGTAGGTATAAAGGCGTATAAAGTGTTCTTTCATCTTTGTTGAGGCTTATATTTGAACGGACAAAGGTAGAAAAAACTTAGTGTATAAACAACAATAAGCCTCAATTTTTTCTCAATTACATAAAAATATTCATCAATCCATCAGCTACTTCAAAGCTACCAAAGAATAGACCTGCCCCAAAAGTGATGTTTCTTTTGCTGACATTCTCCAGTACAAATGGGAAAGAACTAACAGCTACAATGCTAAAAGAAATAGCGAAAAATATACAAGCGGCTATGGTAAGCACTTGGATTTCAGAGGCGAAGATTGCAGTGATAAAACTAAATGCGAATCCCAACCCTATCATCAATGACCGCTTTACACCTATTTTTTGGACATAGTTACTTACAGGAATCGCACATAATGCACTAATAGCCAAGATAATAGAAGCATATTGCTTACCTTCCAAACTCTTAGAAGCAAAGATACTGACCTTCTCCTCCAATAAAGAAGGAAAAATATTCATCAGTATTGCATTTGCCAAGCCAAAAGCAAGCCCGACAATGATAATTTTTGCGAAATGGTCTTCGTTGTAGTTGTCGTCATTGGACGAATCGCGAGAGAGTTGTACATTTTTGGTCGTATGTTTGAAATACCAACCAGAAATTACTAATAATACGCCCCCCAAGACAAAAGTAAGAGATGCTCCTATGGAATCTACGATATAGACGACCACAGGCTCTAAGGCATACAAAAGTTCTGTAATCAATGTCAGTACAGACATTGCCAAAGGAAGCTGATGAGCTGGCGCAAATAATTCCAACATAGAATTAGCGGGACTATGAAAGATATTCATAGAAATTAGCCATATCACTATCATAAAAGGCAGAATAAGTTTGAGGCTTTCTACGGGATTGCCTGCCGTAGTAGCCGCTACCGCCATAAAAACCATAGCCGTTACGCTAATCCCTACGGTCATTACTACAAAGTGATTTCCATTTTTGCGAATCATATAATCCCCTACTAAGCCCGCAATCGGAGGGATACAAACAAGAATAATCGCTTGAGCAATGGTCATAAAAAGCGCAAGGTCGCTCACCTCAAATTTCTCCAAAATCTTGGGCTGGTAGTTGTGATAAGCTATCCAACTAATCACTACAGCCGCATTAAGCGCACCTAAGCTAAACAATTGTTGCCAGTTAATACTTCGATTTACCGCCAAAGTGGTCATGTTATTCAAATGATTGTTAAAATATAAAGCAAAGAAAAACAAACAGTTAGGGGCGAATTTGCACTGCTCACGCCTTTAGTTTTGTAATATCAAATACAAAGTATAAATTTTTTTGATAAAATAAAAATACCTTGCATAAAACTTATCAAGAGAGAGCCTTTCCTTGATGTTACAAATTTAAAAACGTTTTTTGTTCAATACATAGCCCAATCTTTGGTCATTTTTTATTCATTAGGACTTTTTAACCACAAAATATTTCCTTTATCGATTCTTGAGCCAATCGTGAGGTTGTTCCATTTCAATAAATCATTGATTGGAATGTTATATGTTTGAGCAATAAAATAAAGATTTTCTCCGTACTGTACAGTGTGTTTGAAATCTTCGGGGATTGACCGCTTGCCTTTTTCTGCGGATTCTTCTGTGGAAGGTGATTGGGTTGGATTGACCAACCAAAGCCTATCTCCATAATCCAATTTGCTATTTTCATCTAAGTTATTCCAAATCAAGAGATTATTGGGAGAAATGCCATATTTTTTTGCAATAAGGTAGGGATATTCACCATAGCTAACTATGTGGATTTTATCTTCAGGAATCTTCGTGATATTTGCCTTTTGCTCTGCGCTTACCAAGTTTGTCGCATTGGTAGCGGTAGGGGGCGGCACTACTATCAGCTTTTGCCCCTTGTCCAAAATTGTACTTTTACTGAGGTTATTCCATAGAAGCAAGTCATTCGCAGAAACATTGTACTTTTTAGCGATTGCGTATAGCGTTTCCCCATAACTTACTGTATGTGTGCTTATTATTATCGTATCTTTAGCACCAACGTTGGTACTATCTGCTGGCTTTGGCGTAGGTTCTTGGCTTTGGGCAATGGTAGTTGTCTGAATACAAAAGACAATAAAAAAAGGTAGCAATAAAGTTTTCATCTTACTTGAACATAAGGATTAGAAATACAAGCAAAACCACAAAAATGGTATTTTTAAGAAGCAATAAAGAGGGTAAAGGGAAATATTATAGACACTTTTGACTAAAAAGCGTCTATTTATTACATCATCAAAAAAAGTACCAAGTTCCTAAAAAACCCGCAAGGTTTCTAAAACCTTGCAGGTTTGTGTTTCTTATTTGATTTCTACCGTAGCGTCATTGAACTCACCACTAAAATTTACTAATTTGTCTTCTAAACCACCGCAGAGTTTTGCGGTAAATTTGAGACTAATCTTCTTTGCACTTGCATCAAATTTGGTAATTTCCAAAATTTCCTCTCGCTTTTGGCTTGGGTCGCAACTACCACCATAGACAACTCCAATACCATTTTCTTGAGTAATATATTGAAAACCAACATCATCAAGAGCAATGAAGTCATACCTTCCTACTACACTGTTATTGATTTTGCTGTTGGAGGCTATCA
The DNA here is from genome assembly GCA_025455345.1 of Thermoflexibacter sp. Lineage (GTDB taxonomy): Bacteria > Bacteroidota > Bacteroidia > Cytophagales > Thermoflexibacteraceae > Thermoflexibacter. The sequence continues at coordinate 8,542 of JALOMS010000127.1, forward strand.
CCAATGAGGCAGGTGGATTGCTTGTATTAGTTGCTCCGACAGCAAGAGCGTATCTATTCCCATCTCTGACCAAAACAATGGTCAATGTACTAAAATTCACTACTTTCCCATCAATGTTTACCTTCACATTGCTATTGCCCGTAGAGGTAGGCGTAGGGTCGTTAGATGAACTTTTGTTGCAAGAAAGAACTAAAAAAAGCACACTAAAAAATAATAAGTTTTTAAATACAATTTTCATAGTTTTTGAAGTTTTAGAGTTGAGAAAAATGATTAAATTACCTCCTTAAATACCAGCCAATGCTTACTCCTGCTGTGCCTTGGGCATTACCAAGAACGAGGTAATCAGGTTTGAGAGAAAAGTTATGTTGACTTGTCAATTTCATGCCTTCATTATATTTTTTTACACCCTCTAATAAGTTGTTATAACTCGACCTTGTGATAAGGACTCCTCCCCAGCCTACAGCCAAACCTCCTATTGCACTGCCTACTGCAAGTCCAGTGTTGCCTTCATATACAGCAAAGATTGTAGTTACAAACCCGCTAAATAAGCCCAAAATGCAAACAGTTAGTCCTCCTGCTTTTTTTAATTTGAACTTATTGAATTCTTTTTTGGCGGCTTTGACTTGTTTAAAATATGGTGCAATAGAAGAAGCAAATACATATATTTTTTCTCCATTGTCAATATTGAACATTAGCTTTTTAGTTTTTAACTCTCTTGTGTAAGAAAATTTACTTGTATGGTCTGGGTCGCGTAATTGAGTGATTATTACATTACAAAGAAAAAACTTCATTTTCCCTTCTGCAACAACAGTATCACAGACCTCTGTTTCATCTTGTGTCTGCCCAAAAACCTGATTCACACTCAAAAAAATTAAAAATTGGAATAGGAAAATTGGAATAAGAAAATTGGAATAAGAAAATTGGAATAAGAAAATTGGAATAAGAAAATTGGAATAAGAAAATTGGAATAAGAAATGTTTTTTTTCATAGTTTTAAAAAATTTAGTGAAAAATATTTTATAAAAATGTTAAAAGCAAGAAAGATAAAATTTTTGAGAAGATGAAAAATTACTTGTTAATTTTTGAATAATAATTTGTAAATCATCAACAAATTCCAAACGCTATTCGCTTTGTGGAAAAATTTTCCACGTTGCTTTTTTACCACTAAGGCACGAAGACACAGAGATTATCAAAATCTTCGTGCCTGCGTGGTGATTAGAAAATAAGACTTACAAGCCAAATCCACCCTCTTCCAACTGCTCTTTCAGGTTGCCCATCGTATTTCCTAAGACTGTACCTTTCAGCATATTGGAG